>NZ_CP010893.1 GCF_000931465.1 Pseudomonas sp. MRSN 12121
AAAGCGACCTTGCAGGCCTGGCGGGAAACCTTCGCAGAGCAGCTTAGAGATAGGGGCATTGAAGCCAACGCTACGCCAAGATCGGTGCGAGGTGTTACCAGGAAGGGCAAGACCGCAGCTATATATCACCTAGAACAACGCGGGGCTTCACTTGTTCAAGCCGAGAAGATTAAGCAAGCAGCGAAGGAATTGAATGATGGCGACACGGAGTTAAAGCCGTGGGAGAAAGCCATTATCAACCGGCGGCAAAAGACGCTGCGTGAAATGCTCCAGGCCGCAAATAGCTATGAAGCGGAAGGGGACGCGGACCTGGCCCAAGCTATTCGCCAACATGCGGCTTCAATGCCTCGACCGGAAACCGAGCGGCACGCAATCAAGAAGGCCATTGTTCAGAAGGTCAAGGAAGGTCGCGGGAAGGATCGCGGTCAAGAGCAAACCGCGCCAGATCGAGACGAGAAAGAGCGTTAACAGAAATGGCTTTTCTGTATGAGCACTTTTGTGTTATCTGTAGGGCATGGATTTGCACCGCCTAACCCCCGGAGGGAGCATGAAACAGAAGCTCAGCATGGGCCAAGTGGTATTGGCCTGGATGGGGACGATAGAGAAAACGGACAAAATCGTACGCTAAGCGTGCGGCCTGTCAGGTTGAGGCCCTAGAGGTTGCAGGCGAGTCGTCAGAAAATGCTGGAATCGGCCCTATTCTGACACTGCCCAAGGTTCCGGCCTGACGCCCAGTTAGGGCATAGCTCAATATGACACATGGCTGCAAATCGCTAATTTACCAACTATAAAGAGCTATGCTCTCAAGAAGCGGTTGCGCTAACCGATACAGTATAAATTAGGCCCCAAGTATTATTTTATTTGCGCAAAGGTAATGATTATGTTTTTCAATAAAAACAAACAACTGCTGGACACAGAAAATAAGCTCTCAGAACTACAGTGGCAGCTTGATTCAATAAATCGAAATGTCGCGGAAATCAGATTCAGGCCAGACGGGAGCGTAATCTATGCGAGCAATATCTTTCTAGAGATGCTTGGTTACAAACTCGAAGAAATAGCAGGGCAGCACCACAGAATTTTCTGCGAAAAGAATTATGCTAGCACAGCTGATTATTCGCGCTTCTGGCAGAAATTGGCTGACGGCCATCCTCAATCAGGTTTATTTAGGCGGCTGCGCAAAGACGGTAACTTAATATTGATTGAGGCTACTTATATTCCAGTTCAAAATCAAGATGGAAAAGTTATTGAAATCATTAAGATTGGCTCAGATGTCACTCAGAGAGAAAACGAGTTACTCTCACTAAGAGCCGTCCATGCAGCCATCTCCCGCTCGATGGCGGAGATCGAGTTCACACCTAACGGTGACATTCTGCATGCAAATGAGAATTTCCTCCGTGCTATGGGTTATCGCCTCAGCGATATCAAGGGTCGACACCACCGAATGTTCTGTTTCGATAATTTTTATCAAGAAAATACAAATTTTTGGCAGAGTTTAAAGGGAGGAACTTTTCTCAGCGGGCAATTTGAGCGCAAGACCGCATCGGGAGAGACCATCTATCTTGAGGCCACCTACAACCCCGTCGTTGATGAAGCCGGCCAGGTTGTGAAAGTGTTAAAATTTGCCACCGACGTCAGCTCGCAGAAGCATAAGGCTGATGAAATCCGTCAAGCCGCAGAGCTTTCCTTCACCACCGCCGAGGAGACATCTCAAATTTCCGTGCGGGGCATGGAGTCCCTTGCTAGTTCAATTGAATTATCTCAGAGCACACTTAATTTAATAAACGGTGCGGTTATTTTGATTACACAGCTAAATGCTCAGGCTAAAGATATCGAGAAAATTGTTACCACCATCCAAGGCGTGGCAGAACAAACTAACTTACTAGCACTTAACGCCGCAATTGAAGCTGCCCGAGCGGGTGAAATGGGCCGAGGCTTTGCTGTAGTAGCCGACGAGGTTCGTCAGTTGGCAGCTCGAACTAGCAGTGCCACCGTGGAAATCCAGAATGTGGTAACTGCTAACGGAAAGCTTACTCAGCAACTGAATATAGATATGAACAGCATCGCTAGAAGCGCCGAAGAAAACAACGATCAGATCGCAACTGTAACAACTATTATGCGTGAAATCAGTGACGGTGCAGACCATGTTGCCCGTACCGTATCGACGTTGTTCAAAGACAATAGCTAGTGTCCAGTTTTAGGCAAAATCAGGATCGGAACTTCGAGCCGCAGCGCTACAGAGCCAGAAGCCCAAACTTGGTGACGGCCATCGTGCTATGGAACACGATGTATCTGGAGCGCATCACTTGGGGCTGGTCGAGGCAAGTCGGTGGACGGCGAGCTGCTGCAATACCTGTTGCCGCTGGGCTGGGAGCACATCAACCTGACTGGCGATTACGTCTGGCGGCAGAGCCGCAGGCTGGAGGTCGGGAAGTTCAGGCCGCTACGATTGCCCGGAAAACCTTAGCGTACGATTTTTTCCGAATTCAGCGGGCACCCCTGGATCAACATCATTGTAGGAACCGGCACGGCACTACTCGGCTTGTGGGCCTTCCTGGCTACCGTGACCGATTGGGATTTGAAAATGTCCTGCTACTACCTGTTCGCAATCGCATTTGGTGCCTTCTTTGTATGGAGCGGCGCACGTAAAATTCGCGGACAGCAACTCAAGCCATCGCAAACCGCCTCGGAGGTCGATCATGAGACGCCGTGAATTCCTTGCTTTGAATTACACCACCGACGTTAAAACGCTGATGACCGTAAAGTGCGATTCCGGTTTCAGCATTGAAGTGTTTGGCGACGGGGCCAATGGCAGCTATGAATGGCGCCTGGTGGATGAAGGCGGTTTAGTGGAGCAGCATTCCAATTGTGGCTATGGCATCCCTGCCATTGCCTTGCGTGATGGCCTTATCGCGTACTATGGGACGCCACGGGATGATATAGAGCTGGAGCATGTAGATTTCCGAACAAATCATGAAACGGCCTTACGGCAAGGAGACTTGTAAATGGACAAACAAATCGACAGCTGGAATGTAATGGTTAACGGCGTCACTGTAGGGAAGATCGAAAGTGCAGTCCTGACTAAGATCGATCAAAACGTGATGCGGGACAAGAGAATATGGCTAGCTCAAGGTATTGAGCTTGGCTGCTGCGTAGTTCGAGGTCTTTCCTGTGCTGCCCAGCTAACCCCTTTCGCTGCGTTCGGTTTTGGCCTGTTTACCGCTGCATCTTCTCCTATGTGGTTCAACGACCAAGTTAAAGCAGATGCAGCAGCACTCTTTATGCAAACAGCGCTTTTAGGTGCCTCTGCGTCATTGGCAGCTGTGATTTTTGGGGGGTGTTTCGGCCTGATCCGGTTTGGCTATCAGAATCAATTTTCCAAACGCAAAGGCCACCTGATGCGGCTTGTTCTCGGCGTGCCAGCAGACGGTGAAATCAGCGCAACCCCAATCATGGATACAGCGCTGCTACGGAAAGAAAATGAAGGCAGCCATGGCTAACGACGTAGTGTCCATGATCGAGGTTGACCCGGCGTATTTGGAACAACTGGAGCGCATCGCGGATCGTTACCAGTGGCTGCGCGAACGAGCCGTGCGAATCCAGGGCAGTGATGTTTGGTATTCCGGCGAAGCCTTGGACATTCGCGTCGATATCGGCTGTGCCCATGTATCAGAACAGTTCAACACGCGCTTGCCAGATCCTCACCCCGTCAAGCGCGGGTAACCCTCCTAAGCAACTTGCCGCTAATCAGCGTGCGTTCTCATCCCGAATCCCGGCGACCAGGTGGACTATCGCCCCTGGCATGCCGGTGTCGTTATTAAATAGGTCTACCCAAACGAGAGTGCCGAAAGAACGCAGATTGATTTATCATTTGCCCGCAAATACCTAGTCTAACGATAGGTTATCGTTAAGCTTTTAATGTTGAGGTCAAATGATAAATAGTCAATGCCGCCTTTACCTGCGGGCGAGTACCAAAGACCAGGACGAGCAACGAGCCAGGTTCGCCCTGGAACAATTCGCGGCGGAGCGTCAGCTATCTATTGTTGGGGTATACGCGGATTCCATATCCGGTACCAAGATTGATCGGCCTGCATTGGCCAAGCTGCTGGATGAAGCGGAACCGGGCGACGTGTTGCTATGCGAGAGCGTTGACCGGCTGTCCAGGCTATCCCGTGCCGACTGGCGCAGGTTGCGTCAAATGATCGAAGACAAAGGCATGCGGTTGGTTGTCGCGGACTTGCCTACTACGCATCTGCTGATCGGAGGCAGTGACGTTACCAGCCAACTCCTTTCGGTTATCAATGACCTGTTACTGGACTTGATGGCCACGCAAGCCAGGATCGACCAGGAGAAGCGTGTGGAGCGAATACGGGAGGGACTGGCCAACAAGAGAAGGAGAGGGGAG
The DNA here is from genome assembly GCF_000931465.1 of Pseudomonas sp. MRSN 12121. Lineage (NCBI taxonomy): Bacteria > Pseudomonadati > Pseudomonadota > Gammaproteobacteria > Pseudomonadales > Pseudomonadaceae > Pseudomonas > Pseudomonas sp. MRSN 12121. Next base: position 4,403 of record NZ_CP010893.1, read on the forward strand.
CCAGTGGGGGGAAGGGGCCGCAACCAGGCCAAGTGGGCCGCCGTTGAACGGCGCCTGAAAGAGAACCTGGCCATGGCCGATATCGCCAAGCTTTGCGATGTAGGCATAGCCACAGTCTATCGCATTCGCGCTGAACTCAACAATAAATCAATATCTGAATAGCTGATTATTGGTAATTTGCACTGACACTTTTGCCAAAAGTGTCGTATCATAAATGCGTATTCTGTTAGGAGACGCATCTATGAACCGCGCAAAACCTCAGCTTTTTAACGTCCTGGACGCGAACGGCCAGGTGATCTACCAGGGCACTATCAACGGTTGTTCCCACTGGGTCGATTTGCACGCACGCGGCAAGATTTGCGTAGAGCGTGTTCGTCGTAGCCTCCGCAAGAAGGGGGCTGTCCATGCCTACTAGTCAGGTAGCAGCGGTTATAGAGCGCGTAAAGGGCACCCGAGTTTGTGACTTAGCCCTGCTCCCTTCCGAAGACGTGCAAGCATTTTGCGCGTTCCAGCCATCGCGATTCCTTGATAGCTTGCAGTTTGCGTTCAACCAGGCCAAGGACCATCGGCCCGGGGCGCATGGGCCGAGAAGGGATCATTAAAGCCTCATGAGGATAGCCGCCATGACCGCGACTGTTACTGTCAGCATCATCACCCGTGCAGACTTGCAAGACGCGTTGGTGCGTTGTTGCGATCAGCACCCCGCTAGTGGCAACGGCCACTGTCTACATCCGGACGCAGCTTTGATGGCCGATTTGTTCGGCCTGATGCTGCATTTCCGCAAGGATTCTACCGCCACCGCTGATATCAATCCGGCGATCATCGCCGCGTTTGAACGGTGGAACAAGGCAGAATAGCCCCGGCGAACGCCAGGGAGCCATACACAACATCTAGTGTTCAAAGCAGCTGCCGGCAACGGCGATCGACACTAAATGTTGTAGTTAATCGGAGAGGAAACGTAAGCATGACAGACGAAACCACCAGTTGGCAGACCACAGCCACCAAAGTAATCACCGCGATTAAGAACGACATTAGCAAGGTCACGCCTCGGGAATTATCTCCTGATGACCTTTACGAACATCTGCTAACGGTCCGCCGTGAAGAACTTGCGGAGTCGGTACCGGAAATCCGGGACATGAGCGACAAGACCTTTGCAAGCGTGATGGGCGTGATTCTCGACCGTTTAGGTGGCGACGGCATAGTTACCCAAGGTTCTCCGGCAATTTGGCTCCAGGTAACACCAGCGGAGGACAAGCGCCTGCCAGATCGGTACGCAGGTGCCCGTCGCTGGATTCGCCTGTCGTCTATCGAAGAAGTCCACCCAATGCCTGGCATTGCCATTGGCGACGATGTGAGCACTTGGCAATACGTGCTCCAGGTGGCGGCGAATGGCAAGACCTACGACGTAAGCCCTGTGCGGTATCTCGGCCAAGCCGTAGAGGCGCCAGTAGAGCGTCTGCTTGCTTTAATCAGTACGGCGGTTAGTGAGGAAAATCGCCGCAGGATGCAACTCTAAGTAGCTGCATACGAACACAGAAAAAAGCCCCGGATAACGGGGCTTTTTTATTTTGCCGAGGCATATTGGGTAGCAGGTTCGGACCTAGCCGGAAGCTGGTACTGCTTCCAAGCTTTCAGAACCAGGTCGGGATATTCGCGCTGGCCGCGACTGCCGTTGTACCGACCTAAAGCCAAGAACAAGTCACCGCCCTCGGTATCCAAGTAGTGACGTAGGATTGCGCAGCCGTACCGTAGGTTTGTGCGCAGGTGAAACAGGTTGTCGGTAGGCCGATCAACCACGTTCAGCCAAAACGGCATGACTTGCATGTAGCCCCTAGCACCGGCGCTGGATACCGCATATTTGCGGAACCGACTTTCCACGTACAGAAGACCCAAGACCATTTCAGGGTCAAGGCCCGCTCTTATCGCCTCATAGTGAACGGCCAGCAAGAGCTTTTCCCGCTCGCCAGGGTTTGGCACCCAATCAACCAAGCGAGGAAGCTGGGCAGCTAGCCAAGCTTCCTTCGCTGCTACGGAAAGAAAAGATCCGTCCGGGGCGGCCTGGTCACTGACGGCCAGGCTTAAACCCGCACGAACCGATGCGGAAATCTGTTCCTCGGCCTGCGCCCCGGCGCTGGCCACCCCAGGGGCAACCAGTACCGAGAGCAGGAGGAACGCAAAGGAAAGGCGCCTCAACGGGCGGCCTCCCGTTGCTTGGCATTACGTGGCTCCGCTTGTTCCTGTTCCTTCCCCTGCTGTTTGACCAGCTGGGCTTCGCGGATCTTAGGCGCCGGTACTGGATCGCCGTGCGCGATGCGTTCAGCCATGGCCAGCTGCGCGACCGCTACGAACCGTTCTTGTTCTTCCTTGTTGTTCGGCCATTGGCGTTCGGCAAACTTGTGCGCCGCCGCTACGGTGCCATAGGCCGGGGCCAATTCCGGGTGCTTACCGACCACTTCGCTGCGGTCGCCGTATACGAAGGCTTGCGCCTTATCGACCGACCCCACTTTCCAGGTATTGCGGATCGCGTCGATTTCGCGGGTTCCAATCTGCTGGCCTTGGTCATCGAATACTTTTTCCTTGGCGGTAACGTCCTTGCTGGCCACCTTTTCCAACGCGATGGTTTCCCCAGGCTTGGCCTGGCTATCTCGCATGGCTCGCTCCAGGTCTTTGCCCCAAACCACCTGTTCGCCCGCCTCGGTCGCGACCTTGACGTAATAGCTCTGGTCTTTCTTGTCGTTGAATTGGTAAGGGGCTTTACCGTGCTCGAGCAGTTGCCCAGTCGTCACACCGTCGCGAATGCTGAAGTCCTTGAGCCGGGCAACATCGGGGCCACGTTCGCCCTTGCTCTGTTCAGCGCTAAGGGCAGCGACAGCGGCGACAGCGGCGACAGGGGCGGCCTGGCCTGGCGACTGACGATCACCTGCAGGTGATTTAGTCGGACGCTGGCCAGCGTCCTTATCGCGCACGGTACCAGCCTCTAGACTGTTTTCCTTGGCGGTATCCTTGACCAACTTGGCCAGGTGCGCTTTCTCGATAGCAGTAGGACGGTAGCCGCTGACTTCCAGGCCGTTCATGGAGGCTTCCAGCCAAGCGGCACGGCGGAATTCCTCGGTGCCTTTAACGGTGATTTTCTCCCAGCCCCGCGCCTTAGCAATGTCCACCATGGAAGCAATCACTTCCTGGTTTTCGCTCTTAGTGGCGAGCTTTTGGCCCTTGTCATCGAAAGCCGCTGTTTTGTCGGGGAAATAGAACTTGTTGTCCACCTGCACGAACCGTTGTTTGACGTGCTCGGGAATGGCTTTCTCACGCGCTGTAACGGCTTCTTTATTGAATCGTAGGGGTTGGCCCGCATCGGCTGATTCGCGGCTGTCAGGGGCCGCCAGAGGAATCGGCTCACGGGCGCGCTCAGCTAGGCCCAGCGTTTCCCGCTCCAGGCGTACACGCTCACGCTGGCGGGCTGCAAACAGACGTGCCTCAGCGTCTGCCGACTCCAGGACTGGAGCGGCGCGCTGGGCTTCCAGATCCGCACGGCGTCGGTTTGCAAAGTCCTTGGCCTGGCTGTCCAGCTCAGGCGTAGCTGCGGGCTGCTGAACGACAGTAGCGTCCATCTGCGGATTCTGCGCAGCCGTGCGCAAATTTTGGCGTTGCTGGCCAACCAGCGCGGACAGTTCTGGGTCGATTTCAGCATCACGGGAAACGCCGCTCTCTACGCTGTTTTCGCGTGCGGGAGCAGGAGCCGGAACCTTGGCCATCAGGGGGATACCGTTCTGCTTGAGCGCGTCGGCCGCCGACAGAGGATTATCTTTGTCGGCGGTCTTGGCATTGATATCGGCCCCGGCTTCAATCAAGCGGTTAGCCGTGCGGCCATCCTTGGCGGTTGCTGCCGCGTGCAGGGGGGTAATGCGGTCCTGGTCGCGTGCATTGACGTTGGCCCCGGCCTCGATCAATGCCTTTGCCACGTCGGCATTACCGGCCTTCACGGCAGATAGGAGCGGGGTTTCACCCTTGACCTGGCCAGCGTCCAGGTCCGATTTCGAAACCTTCGCCTCGATGTTGGCCCCGGCCTCGATCAGCACCTTAGCCGCCTGCGGGGTCAACGCAGGATCGTGCATAACGGTCTTTCCGCTAGGCAAACGCATGTTCACGTCTGCCCCACGTGCTACCAGTCCTTCCAGGAACATTTGACCATTGATTTTTTCGCCAGTCGAAAGTTGGCCACGAACGGCGGAAAGAAGAAGAGGCACGCCATTATCTAGCGGCTCTTTCATGTTCGCACTCAGAGATTTATTCGAGTCGATGATTGCCAATGCGGTATCGACGTTGTTTTCACGCAGCGCCGTTACAAGACCTTCTTTATCAGCTTTAGTAGCCATAAGTTACGTTCCTTCTGCGTCAGTCAGCGATTGAATTAATAAAGGAGCCAAACAGTTCTTGCATTTCCTCGTCAGTGGCAGGTTCGTTTTCCGGTAGTTCGATTTTTTCGAAGTCAATATTATAATCAGTGAGGGACAGTTTATCTATGGTTTCAATGTCATCAGCAACAATTTCCCGATCAACGTACTTAACCAACTGGCCATCAACTTCTGTAACTTCTTCTTTGGCCGGTTTGGGCTTCGGTTTCGCCACTCTCGCAGCAGGGGGGGTATATTCTGCAACTGATTGAACATGCGGCGGAAGCAACCGTTTCTTAAAAACCTTTTCCTTATAATAGAAAACTTTCTCGCACAAAATGGCGTTCATGTTTTCGACAAAGATAATTTGGCGCTTCTTACCAATCTGGCGTACCTCTTGGGGGAGAAGTAACGCTCGTTTCGTCTCGGACGTATTCGTCGATCCACCTTTCAGGTCAAACTTCGGACGTGAATGAGATTTAGCTTTAACTGTAGTGTCGCCGAGCATTTCTGAAACGGTGCGGGCATGCTCTTTGTTTTTAGGAGCGAATACGATTTCGGCACCCAAGCATTCAATGATCGTTTTGGCAACCTCGATACCGTAGGTGGCGATCAACTGGGAGATAGATTGAACGATAATGAACGGACGAATGTTGTAGCCGCCCATATAACCGATAGCTTTGGCAATTACCGGCATGCGCCCTGGTGCGGTGAATTCGTCCATAATCCACGCCAATTGATATTTCAGCTCGGGATTATCTTCTGGCATTTCATCCATATTCAACTCTAGAATCTGCTGCGCGAACAGGTTTAAGAGCAGAGACAGATAATCCAAGTCTTTCGGAAGGATACCCAGGTAGATGGTTATTTTTTGTTTCCGTAGTAAGCGCAGGTCAACGGAGCTACGGCACGTTGCAGCATCAACCAATGGGTTAAGCCATAATTCCAACTTTGCCGTAAAGGTTTTACGAATAGACGATTGCGTATTGCCACTGGTGAAAATGAAGTCATACAACGCTGCCTTGCACGCTGAACTAAGCGGCATTGCAGATTCGTCGCGTTGCTCAATGATTTCTTTCCAGTGCTCGCCAACGGTTTCCCCTTCACCGAACATGATTTGCCGGACAATCTCCCCGAATGTCCGGGGCAGGTTTGGGGTTTCAAAGACGTACAGTGCCAACCCCAGGAACAACGTGCGGCAAGAGGCTGGCCAGAATGGGTCACCGTCTGCCGGATCGGGTGAAAGCATATTGCCTATTTTTTGCAGATCATTGACGCGCAGCATTGGATCGTCCGACACATAGTCCAACGGGTTCCATTGCATGGTGCGCATTTCGGGATCTACGGGACTAAACAGGTATACGTCGCTGAAGGTCTGCCGAAACCCCGAGGTCAGCCGGTAGGATTCCTTGCGCACGTCCAGCAAAACCACGCTATCAGGCCAGCTAAGCATGTTCGGCTGCACCACACCAACGCCCTTACCGGAGCGCGGCGGCGCAGATAGGAGCGCGCCCAGCTGGCCCGAGAGCATAAGGAAGCGGCCACGCCATTTACCGATAATGAAGCCGTGTTCGCCAAGCAACTTGTTCCGCTTTATTTCGGCGGTATTGGCAAACCGCGCATCACCGTGCAACTTACGGTTGATGGGGGCAACGCATATCCCAATCACGATAAGTGGCGGGATGAATCCCGCCACTGTGCAGATACTCAACCACTTCTTAACCTGTGGTTGAGTACCGTAGTAAACCCAGTAGTCAATGATGGTCTTGGGTGTTGCATTGAATGGTGGCTCACCAATTTTCCAGAGAAACCAATAACCAGCTAGATACAACCCGAGCACGACGCCCATAATGCCAAGCACCGTAAAGGCCTTTACCTTGGCATTGAAACTGTCCAGTTCGTTCAGCAGCATATAACCTCCTTAACCCGCCACCTGGATCGCGTATTCAGGATCGTAGTAAATTTGACTTACATACGGTTTGCCATTTTCATCGCGTTCGCACTGAATCACGATGTTAATGAGCATATACAGGTCTTTGATGATTAAATCTTGAGATAGTTGGCTCCCTTCCGGGCTAGCCTGGATCATATTGGCCATTCGGCGAAATGCCATTTTCGGGCTATTGGCGTGAAAACTCGCCATAGTGCCAGGATGGCCACTGTTCACAACATTTTGAAAGAAGAAATACGCTTCATCACCGCGAATCTCAGCTAACAGCACTCGACTTGGGAACTGACGCAGCGTAGAAGCCAGCACGCCTTTTACCCGCAGTTTTTCCGACGCGTCTGTACTCCTAGTAAACTTCAAGTTTACTTGGTTACGGTGCGGCAGCCGTGATTCACGGGTATCTTCTACGGTAATAAGACGTTCGGCTTCGGGGATCTTATGCCCCAGTGCGTTCATCAACGCAGTTTTGCCGGAGCCTGTTTCACCGACAAAAAATATATTTTGCTTTTCCAGCACGGCGGTGCAAAGAAACCCGACCACATCCTTCGCTTTAAACAATTCAAGTAGCGTGCGCTCTTTTACAGTCAGTTCGCGGTTCAGCTCCGTCCGTACTTCTCCGCTGATACCGCGTGTTTGAACCCACTGGGTACGCTCAAAACTACCAAAGCTGATAATTTCCTCTAGTGTGAAAGCCTTCCCTTTGGGGGGAAGGCGTATTGTGATACTTGGGGTTTCTGTTACAGGCGGCAGAGTAATTTCTATCCGCTGCCCTGCCGGTAGTTCAGCACTGATGATTGGTTCGCGAGGCTGGCCCGAGAAATTCGCCACCAGTCGGCTAAGTTCCTCACACCACTGGTAGTCAAGTTCTGGCATCTGGATGTACTCCCAATGCCCATGGGTGTAAGTACAAAGCTCGAACGGCTTGTTGATGCAGAGTTCGTTATAATCCCCGTTGAGGTACTCGTTCAGTACCTCAAGATGGATTTCGACCGTGTGCAGTCCGTCGTTGTTATCCATCATTCTTTGTACTCCAGGCTATAGACTTTGCCGAAATCAATATCCCGCGCTACATAGATATAAATGTTCGCGCCTTGATTACGAGTCAGAGTGTTCGGGATATTAGCGGCTTCCTTGAAAATCTCGGTGGCCAAGTCCTGCCCGCCGCTACGGGTATTGCCCAGGTTGACAGTGGTGTTCTGGCTATCGTTGCTTTGCTGGGTCGCTTCCAGGTACGCGCCTACGTCGTCGATGATGCTCAGCGCGACAATAGGCCCCCAGCGTTCGGCAAGGTGATAGTCAATGTCGCCGGTGACGCCAGTACGCCCCAGTTCATCGGTAGCCGCGGAACTCAGGTTGAACGCCACATTGTTTGGCATTGGAGTGCGGCCACGGGTCCACACAATCGGCAGGCGCCGATTTCCGCGAGCCAGGCCCATGAGTTGCTGGCCGGTGTAGATGGTGCCGCGCTCGGCCACAATGGCGCTGTGATCGGCAGACCACAGGTCATCGTTTTGGACGCACTGCACCATGCCTACCAGTGACGAGTCCAGGGCTGGACGAACAGTACAGCCAATAGCTTCACCCTGATAAACCATTAACCCAGGGTCGCCCAGTCGGTAGGCTTCAACGGGGTCCATCTGTGCTGATTGCAACGACTGCGACAGACGATCGCCAGGGTTAGCCTGGCCACCCTGACCAGCTTGTCCAGAGACGGCCTGGTACTGGCCGCCCGGTTGTCCACCAGCACGGCCAGCAGTAGCGGCAGCGGTCGATGCCGAACCGGTACCATCGAGCTTGAATTTCACCGAGGACGCCAGGCGTTCTTCACGTTCGATTTGCGCCGGCGATTTCACCGGCTGGCCATTGCTGCCCTTTGCGTTGACGTTAGGCGGCGGCGGTGCGGCCTGGCCGCCCTGTTGCGAACTGGCGGGCGTATCCAGCGCGCCGACCTTGAGAGGTGGCAACTGGGCGTTGGCTGTTTGGGTAGTGTCTACGTCGCGGTCTTTACGCTCCTGGCGCTCTTTGATAAGACCGGCGTAGTAGGTGAACAGCAGCCAGCCAGCAAACCCCAAGATGCATACACCGGCAAGAATATTGGTAACACGGGCTTGAACCCGCATACCTTTGTTGACGGAGGCAATCTTGCGGTCCCCTTGAATGGACTGTTCTTCGATTACTTCATCCTCTTCTTCTTCTTCGACTTCATCCCTGCGGTTCCATGGCATTCTCATTGTTCGGCCTCCTTCAACACACGCTCAACATGCGGCGATTGAGTTTTGGTTTTAGGTCGATCACCCCCGCGTGGGTCATATGACTCGTTATAAATACAAGTCACAAGCTCGCCACTACGGAAAATAAATTTCGCTTTCACATCGTGAATAACCACAACATCATCATTGACGTTGTAGTTAGCCATAACTTCCTTGCCTTCCTCGTTTTCGTAGTAAATTTGAGGAATTTTGGCCCGAGGTGGGAAGGTCACGTAAGTAGCCAAACCGTTGTCTACAACACGGACAGGCTCGATAGTTGTAGCGCCTTCGACGGTCCAGTTTTCGTTTTGGTGGCGGCCATCACCTTGGGTCAACATCTTCTTAACCAAGTCAGCTTGGCCCTTGGCGCGGCGGCTTTGCAGTTCATCCTCCGGGTAGCGGTATTGGATGAACTCATAGTTAATTTCTTTAGGACCGGCCAACACCATATCCAGGTTATAAACACGCTTATTGGTGAGAATGTGAATATTGGTGTTTGGGCTACCCCTGGCTGGCTTCATAAAAAAGCCGTTTCCGGCTGTGATCGCCCCAACATTCCAAGCGTCGGTATAACCGCCGCCCATGTCCAAAATACGTTCGCCAGGTGCGAACATAACAAGGGTGTCACGACCTATACGGGCTTTCACAGTCACATAGTCGTAAGGGTCGTAGTCAACGAATCGAATACGCTTGTCCTTGGTTGACGCAACCGGCGTTGATGCCGCGTGTGCTTGATAGTTCCAGGTGCAACCAATAAGCACTGCAAGCGCGATAGGGGCGATTTTCATAGCTACTCCCTCCCATCAGTTGGCGAATAGGCCGGAGCCGATAAACCGGAGCGTTGCGCGGGTTGTGACTGGACCGCTTGACCCTGGCGGCGGGCTGTTGGATTTGGCGCAGTCAACACCTGGTTCGTGTTGTACTGGGTGATTTGTAGGCCAATATCATTAACCCGGCGTTGCTCCTCAGACTTAGGCAGATTCACCATCTGAAACGCAATATCAGCAATCCAATAAGTTACAGTCGGAATGCCATTGGCTGTGACAGTTCGTTTGAAATGGATTTGGGCTGTATCCACAATCCCTTTTGTGTTCTCCCGAGGCGAGATTGTTTCAATTTGAACTTTGACGGTCGCCTTGTTGCCGTAGACGTTCAGCGGGCCATCCGGGTTTTCAGTGTCCCAGTATTTACCCCACTGGGATTGCAACTGTGGCGACATAAAAGCGGCGGCGCAGAAATAATCACTTTCCGCCATATCCTTGATATAGCGTTCACGGCAAACCGCGAAGGTGTTAAGTGCACGCCGCAACAGCGCATCTTCAAACTTGTCTTTGACTTCTTCCAGCGAGCGCAATGGGTTGATAGCGCCCGTCGTTTCGTTCATGACGAGAACTTGCGGGGCCGGTGGAGGCACCATTGCCGTTTCAACGGCTCGATGAGCAACCCAAAGACTACCGAAAGCGAATACAACAGCCAGACCCGCAACGCGGAATGACCATTTGATCATTTTGTCTTTGCGTTCGACTTCGGTATCAGCCCAGGACTGGGATGCCTGGAGGATTTGCTGTATGTCGTCGTGAGATTCCACGAACTCTTGAATGGTCGATAGGAACCGCTGTAACGCTGCTTCGTCACCTGCGGTTCTAGGAGTGTCGGAGTGCTTACGCTTTTTGCGGACTTCCATTAGCCGTCTCCCAGGTCGAAAGCATTAAGGGCGAGAGCCTGGCCGCAGCTGGGGAACGTAATTCCGGCCTGGCGGTCAGCGTTGATTGGGCGGCGGTCCTTGCCGTCGCAGCTTGGGGGCTGATGGGCGCACCCAGCGGCGGCTACAACGACGGTCAGGGCAAGTAGACGTAAAACGATCTTCATTTTTGCTTTCCTCACACGCACAAAAAAGACGGATACATAGCAACACTTTACTATGTTCCGTCTATGCAGAAAAGGCGTTTCCGTATCTAGGACGGCATCCATGCCTTGATTCCCTGTAAACGCGACCAGCGGTCAGACCTTGATTTGGCCACCCCGTGGCCGCTTCTTATCGCGGTTGCGGTTCGGATCGCGGGGACGGCGGCGAGGCATGAGCGAACGTAGAGAACGAGTCAGGAAGCGTGCAGCCAGGCGACCTGCGCCGTAGGAGTTGAACGACACCCCACCGGCCAAGCCCCCCGCCTTTGATGGAATCTGCACCAGACACAGAAGGGAAATCGCGCCAGTTACCAGGAACGGGAACAGCTGGCTAACTTGTGCGGTATTGGTGATTGCAGCCGCACCGGTCGATGCACGCTCATACAGGGTCATCACTAGAGCATTCGCGGCAATGGTCATGATGATGACTAGGGCATAGTTAGCGAGTTGCTGCACCCAGCGGCTAAAGAAATCGGATGTAGATTGGAACATCAGCGAGAAGATGAACAGCGGTCCGATTGCCATGATGATAGCCAATGCGATTTTGGCACCGACGATCAAGAAGCACGCATAGGCAGTTACCAATATCGTTTGGCCCCAAACCAGGATAGCGACCATATACATGCCAGGGTCACCGACCAATATACCGGCTTGGTCCCAAAACTTTTTACCGGCTTCAAAACCTTTACCCAGGATGCTATCTAGCGAACCAAAAATGGTGCTGGTATCCGAGGCACCGAAGAACGACTGTCCAAGCTCCAAAGGGGCTACGCTAAATGTGTTAACGACATACTGGTTGTATGCGGCGAACTGAAAGCCGACATAGAGAATAATAACCATTTTAAAGATGCGCTGTAGGCCATCCATCATGGGCTCTTTTGTGCCACCTCTCAGCAACGCATAGCCCCAAAACATGACGTATACGGCCAGTAAGGTGTTTACCGCAGGTGCAATAGCGTTGGCGACGGCGACGACGTTCTGCGTAATGAACGCGTTGGTCATCCCGTCTACGAACGTCAGCACCTGCGTATAGGTTTGCGTAGCCATAGCCTGGACTCCGAGTTATTGCCCCTTTGCAGGGGCTTTTTTAAACGAGTCCGGGGCGCTGGTATCCAGACTTGGGAAAGAAGTCTCACCGGACCTTTCGGCCCGGCATTCAGCGTCACAAACCACCTTATCTTTTTCGTCCCAGCAACCCGAGAGGCAGACCAGGACAGCAGCGAGAGCAAAAAACCGTTTCATGTTTTCTTTCCGTAGTCAGTTGTTAGGAATCGAGGTATCCAAGGCGGGGAAACTGTCGTTACTCCCGCTAACCTGCATGCGCATTTCGTTTTGCATCTGGCGCGCTGCGGCATCATTCGCTTGCGTCAGTTGCAGTACGCTTTGTAGTTGCGCCTGGTCGTTCTGCAACTTGGCCTGTTCAGACTGCGCAACAGCTTGCAGGTCCATAATCGCTTTCGGGTCAGTTGAAGAATTGATACTGGAGGAAAGGCGTTGCAAGGTCTGCACACGTGTCGCGGAGTTGTTGTAAGCCGCCTGGCCAAGAGCTTGTTGGTTCGCACTCATGTTGCGCATGTTTGACAGATAGCTTTGCATCTGTGGCGACAAAGACGCTGCTTCGGAAGAAGAAAGGACAGATTGCGACTCACGAATTTGATTAGCCGATGTGGCCAAGTCGCCGTAAGTCGGACCGCTGTTGCTGTTCAACAGGGCCATGCTTTCATCCCAATTATCAGGTAGGCCATTTCGCGGCGAGTCGGACATAAGCCCGCCCATGCCGCGATTGCCGGTCAACGAGCCATATTGCTGCTTGGCCACGTCAAGGTTGTTCTTTATCTCGGTCAGCTGGTTGCTCAGAATGACGCCGTTTGCAATGGCCTTCTCGATGGCCAAGGCGTCGATAACAGGCACGATATCGGCATGGGCGGCCCCCGAGCTAATCGCGGTGGCCAGTCCGATGGCAACGGTGATGCGTTTGAAGTTCATCATGATTTTCTCTCCGCAGCTTTGAAATGTGGTAGCCAGTTTTCTGGCTCGTCGCCGTATTCAGCCCGCAAGGCGTCGACCATGGCGACCGTGTGTTTCTTACTCGACAGAACGTCAAGTTCAAACTTCATACCTTCCATGTCGAACTTGCAGACCACAGAACTGTGCCCTTGTTGCAACACGAAGATCCGGCTGGACTCCGGGTCCGTCTCTTTCACAAGCTGGAACACCCGGTCAGATACGCCGAGCGTCTTGTATTGCTCGTAATCCGCCTTGTCATTGGGGAACAGGATTTTGTTTGGCGTCTGCTCGATCAGGGTGTGCGCGATTGGGCTTTTGAGCGCGTCCTTTGGCGACTGGGAATCCAGCACAACGAACCCATTGTTCTTACGGATGGTTTTCAACTGATCTTCTACGAAGTCCTGGAACGGCGCGTCACCCAGCGCCTTCCAGAATTCAGCGATGAACAGGGCGAACCGCCGACCATCTACCAACGACTGCACCAGGTGAAAGAGGTACATATTGATCGGGGCGCGCAGCTCGTCACTGTTCAGAAACGCGGTTACGTCGAAGCCTGTAATGAGCGCATCGCCCAGTGACCCGGCCAGCGTGTCGGTTTTGTTGTCGAACACCCAGGCGTTTTCGCCATCAGGTTGGCCAGCGCGACGCGCATAGCACCAACGCTGGAGACGCTTGTAGATGATCGAATCCACGTCCAGGAAATCAAGCACCCGGCCCAAGCGCCGGTGTTCCAGATCTTTGCGCAGTACCGAGTTAACAGCCGCCTCGATCCGCTCCACATCGGTAACGTCCAGTGCGTCTACATTCCCTTGCGGCGCCGCAAGGTAGAGCGTCAGACGTTTAAGGAAAGGCATGGTGATAGGGTTGTCTTTGTCCAACTGGAACGGGTTCCAATTGGTCGGCACGCCGCTTTGAACCGGATAGTACCGCCCGCCGAGGGCACGAATGATGATTTCCGTATCCCGGTCTTTCGTAAACAGCACGCACGTTGCGCCGAACTTGGTAAGCATCGCCAGGTTGAATGCCACCCAAGCGGTTTTACCTGAGCCGGTAGGGCCGAGCACCATCGTATGCCCGACGTCCTTAATTTTAACGTCGTTCTTATCCTGCGGATCAGAGGAATGGAACGAGAAGTAATAGGGCGTTCCGGCTGTAGTCATATACATAGTTAACGCATCCCCCCAATGGTTGTTTGTCAAACGACCAGATGGGAAGTTATGCAGCGGAGCGAAACCGCTAAAGTTTTTGCTGTTAATGTCTGATACTCGCGGACGGTCCTTGAACTGACCAGGGAATTGCGCCCAAAAAGCCGACACAATGGCCAAGTCTTCACGAACAGGCGTCATGCCTGTATCACCCAAAATATCAATCGCGTCCGCCACATTGTCATTAAGCCCTTCTACCGTATCGGACTTAACGAACAAGTTGAAATGATGTTCACCCATAACGATGCGCCGCGATGCCAAGTCGTCAAGTGCATCGTCAATTTCATCGATCTGCGATGTTGCATCATCTTCGGCGGCTTCCATGCGGCTTTGAGCTATGCGCATGGTCCGGCGTGCGGATTCTTGCTTGATAAAGCTAAAGGATTGCGTCAATACGAAGTCATAAGGTGCATTGAGCAATTCATTAAGGAACACCGGGCCGGTTTCGGCGGGATAAGTGCCTATCCCCAGCATGGCCCCAAAATAGGTGCTGGTAGCGCCGCGAACCTCGACCGTTTCATTACCCCAGAACGGGCGCGAAGCGGGCAGGAGCTTACGTAGCGGTGCCTGGCCAATTGCGACACGCTGCCAGCGCCCATTCAGCAAGAAACCCATGAATTCCATGGGTTCAGAGCAGTAGACGCCTTGATGTTTGTATATGCCCAGTTTTTCGGCATCGTAGCGGCGCAGCGTTCGCATGACCTGGCGAACGACCTTATCCAGCTTCTCTACCGCCTGTTCGCGCTCGGCCTGGCGGCTGGATTTGTCCGCCTTCGACACCAAGTTAAACATGGCGCTGCCAATAGCGGAGGGGAACGGGCGGTAAACGATTGTCAAATAAAGCTCATTGACGCGTAGTTTCTCGTCTGACAGCCGAGACGAGTATTTATCATTCAGGTCTTTGGCAAACCCTTCTGGAAACTCACCTGGAGGAAATCTATGTTCCCTGCGCCGGATAATATGCTGCCACACGCCGACGTTGTGGCTTGATATATTCTTGAGTAACGCGTTAAGACGCTTATGCCAGATATTAACCTGCTCGTCATCGGCACTTTCAAAGCTTGCACCGGTTAGGCGGATTACTTGCATATAATCCCGGTTTTTCGTCATCACCGTGTGGCGATCTACGTGGACCTCAAACGGGAGCCGCTCAGCAACTGGCGGCTCATGTTTGATAACCTTTTTCCTCAAAGTCTCGGCAAAGCTCATAGCAATCCCCTTTTCTGGAGTTTGCGCAATTTGCGCTTACTCAGTTTCTTTCCGACGTTGAACTCAAGGGGACTGTATGTAGCGGCGCGCCAGTAATAGAAGTTACCGAGGAACGCAAACGCCTTAGTCCTACCCCATAGGTAGATCAGTTCAAACGCCCGAGGGTCGTAGAGACAGATGCAATACAGCATCAGGTGAATAGGGATGAAGGCCAGCAGCCACAACAAATTTTTCGTGAGTACGAAACATTCGATGGTGAACACCATGTTGATGATGAAGGCTTGCCAGGTGACTCCCCAGCGCATCGTGGGACGCGTAGGCCCCACGAACAAGGTATCAACTAGGATTCCGTCGTTCTTATCCATGTGGGGCCTCGCTTTGGTGTGGCTCGGTTACACGCCGAACAGGCCGCGAATCCAGGTGACAATCTGGTCGCTACCGAACAGCAAGACGATGCCGACGACTACGCCAATGAGCCACATCCAGTGAATTTTGCCAAACAAGGCTAGGGCACCTACGACCATCACCGCGATACCCGCGACGGGGGTCAGCATTGCCAAGGTGTCGGCGGACAGTCCAGTCGCACCGGTGGTAAACGGGTTTGCTGCCATGGCCAGCGCCGGGAAGATCGAGCCGATAACAGCGGCCACGAACGCCAGGAGGCGGCGAGTTGCTACAGGGCGGGTTGGGGTTTCATGAGTCGTCTGTACTGTCATAGTCAAGCTCCAGGATTATCGGTGCATTGGGGCAATCAAGCCCCCGTATGTAGCTGGCCAGGGTGTTCAAGTTCGGCCAGAGTCGTGGTTGCTTCCTCGCATTGAATAGAGTGTTTTCGCCATCCTTCCAGGTTAAAACCACTATCAGGCTGAATTTCTGTTCCTCTTTTACCTCCCTCAAAATGAACTGTTTAATGGCCTTATTTTTGGCGTTGTCCTCTAGCTGGTCTTCATAGATGGACGTCATTTCAGTGGCCTCGTGTGTTGAGTGTTGGGCCGTTATCGTATCCTTTTCGGATTGTTTCGGCTTCACCTCGCCACACATCGTGGCCACACCCTTTGGCATATTGCCGCTTCGGTTGTGTCTAGTTTGTGGCTCCAGAACTGGCCTCCTTGTCACCGGCTTCGGGTGATTTTTCCAGGGCTGCCCCGCTGTCCTGATCGTCTTCGGGGGATGCTGCGCGCACGTTCTGTTTGCGCTTGTACACGTCCCAATAAGGGACATCTGCCGGTGCTTGGGGGCTGTCCGCCTGGCCCTGCGGGGCCGTCTGCGGGACAAACGCGGGACGACGGGGCCGGGCTACCTTCCCGGCCTGACCGTCTAACTCGCGCTGTAGCGATTCGATGTTGGTTTTATGGCTCTGCACCGAGGCAGCGATCTGCTGCACTTCTTCGGGTGACTTTTGAGCCTTGATGGCGGCGGCCAGATCGGCGTTCGCTTGATCGAGGGATTTTTGTTCCGTAGTCAGCTCATTGGCTAAGATTGCGCGACGTTGCGCGTCGCGATCTTGCTGCACGTCGTTGCCGACGACTGGATAGCTTTCAGCATACGCCGCGCTTGGAAGCGCGGCAGATGCGCATATGGCCGCTAAGAGCGCGAGTGGTGCCAGCTTCATAACCTCTCCCTGGTCCGGCAGGCCGGACATTGCTTTACTGTGGTTTGACCCTACAGCAATGCCCTTTCTGCTGCAACACTTTTACGATAAGTGTAAATGTGAATATCGTATAGTTGTTTACCGTTCCGGTTCAGCTTCCAGCTTTCCCGGCGTGTTCTCCTTCGCAGCTGCGCGCTGCTGGGCTTTAAGCTCAATATTCCAGTCTTTCCCAGCGGTCGGGCGTTGACGCTCAACCTCTTGGCTCACAGCCTCTTTGAGCCGGTCCCCAAGCCGATCACCTGCTTTGTCTGCGTTGAAACCGTCTACGATCTTGTAGCCCTGGCCTTCCAGGTGTTTAGCCGCTCCCTGGAGAATGTCACGGGTACTGCCTGCGGTGCCGATCACCAGCGCTTCGGGGTTCAGCGCCTGATAACTCATGGCCTCAATTGACGACTCTACAAACACCGCCAGTTTCGATGCGGCCTTACCGGTGAAGTACAGACCGCGATCCCCACGGATACCGTGGAAGGGCTTGCTGTAAGTCCCCCGTAATTCCGCACCGGACATTTTCCCGTCCAACGTGCGAAGGGCGAAAACAGCATTGCCAAACTTATCTGCCCAAAGTCGTCCCTTGTCGATTGCCGTATTGACAATTTGTTCCGGGATGCCTCGGGTATTTGTTAAGTAATTCATGACCCTAGCCAGCTTTTTCGGGTCCGGTTCGGGAATTTCCAATTTGGGTTTGGGTGTCGAGTCCAGGATACGGGTTGCCTGATGCCGCGCCTCGGCCTGGTAGGTTTGTACGGCTGCTTCGCGGCCATGAGTGCCGCCGAGCCAGGCCACGGCATCTCTGAAACCGAAACCGCCCAGGTGCATGGCCAGGTCAATTGCCCCACCGCCGCCCTTGTCGGCATCGTGGTTGTAGAACTTTTCGTCCGTGACCGTCACCCGCCCGGCGTGGGTTTTCCAATTCCGCTTTGGGTCTGCGGGGTCGCGGATCGCTCCGAATCCTTCCAAGACGGCTTCCAGTTCGATGCCGCGCGCCTTGTCTATGTCTGACTTTTCCATGGGAGTCCTCCGACAAAAGATCAAAAGATGCTACTACGGAAAACAAATTTCCGCATTGACAGAAACACCTTAACACCCGACAGAAGGTAAAGAAAAGTATGGACTTACCAGATAGGGCGGCAGTATAATGGACCCATGCAGACGAAAGGCTGCATAAGCGACGAAGCCCCGGACGGCGGCAACCGTACCAGGGCTTCTAATCACAGCTAACTAGATGGGAGTTAAGCCATGACTACTCAATATCTTACCGCCGCTGACACCGCAAAGCTCGTTCGCAAAGCGCTGAAAGAAGCGTTCCCGGACATGAAATTTAGCGTGCGCAGTCATACCTACTCGGGCGGCGCGAGCCTCACCGTGGCGTGGACAGATGGTCCGAACATCAAACAGGTTGAGGCCGTTACCTGCCGTTTCCAGGGTTCGTACTTCGATGGGCAGATCGACTACAAGGGTTCTATCTATCACCTGGTGGGCGGCGTGCCCGTATCCTTCGGCGCCGATAGCATCCACTGCCGGCGTTCTTTCTCGGACGTGGCCATTGAGCAAGGTATTGACCGCGTTTTCCGCAAGTATCCGCAGAATTTCCGCGAGGCTGGCATTGCTAAGCCTACGATTGAGGAATTCCGTTCCGGCCGCCTGTGGGCCACGTATGTACCCTTCATGAGCAGCCATTGCGGTGACAGCCTGCAGGGCGAGATTAACGCCGCGATCAACCACCACAGCGACCGCCTGCGGGGCAAGGAAAGCCCTACAGCACAGAGCGTTTTTGTCACGCACGACGATGGCTACAGCCGACAATGCGGCAGCGGATACAGCGCTGTAAGCGTCCACTAACAAGACTGGCCCTTCGGGGCCAGTTTTCATTTCCCGGGCAAGGTGCCGCACCTGCTATTCAATCCCCCGCTTTGCTGGTTTGTACAATCCAATTTTGTGGATTGTACAAACCAAGAATCCGCACGCACACCATCTGGCCCGGGAAATGAAAACAGCCCCACTGCTGGGCGTCTTGACGTTAAGCGGTTTAACCACTAGATTTAGGCGTTGAGTTAAACGGTATAACCCCGGAAACGAAAAGACTATGACCGCACACGCGCAAACCATCATGGCTACGAAGGTTGACGACCGCATAAAGCGCCGTTTCGACGCTGCCATGCGCGCACGCGGCACTAACACCTCAGCGGTGTTACGCAAGGCGATTATGCAGTATCTGAGCGAGTTGGACGCCGGTATAGAGCATCCACAGTTCAAGCTGGAGTTGGACGGCCCCGAGGCCGGAGAGAAGACCCCTAGCCACTGACGGCGGGGCAAAAAAAAAGAGCACCAACGACTAGATATCTTGGCGGATTCGTCGTGGTGCTCACCGTATAGGTGAAGAGAGTATGGATTCCTGCGCAGCTATGTGCAAGATGAGCCGTGATTTATTTCACGTCCGTCTATCTCCTCACCGCCGTTCTGGCGGTGAGTTATGGCCTTAAGAGTCAAAGACAGAGCCGTCTCCGCTCGGCCCAATCAGAGCTTTTTCCAGGAAGGTACCGCCCTTAATCGCGTCCTCCAGGAATGCCCCTACCTGCCCCGTTGCAGCGATGACAAAACCGCTGCGCGCATCCTGCCGCGTGAATACGCCGTCTGCTATCCGTATATGCAGATCAACCGGGAAGGCATGGTGTCGTGGCTAATCTTCGACCTGGATCATTACAACGCGCTGATTTGGGATGACGCCGGGCTACCGCCGCCAAATCTCATAGTGCGCAATAGACGTACAGGCGGAACACACCTCTATTACGCCATTATCCCGGTATGTACTACCGACAACGCACGCAGTCGGCCCATTAACTACCTGAAAGCCATCTACAAGGCTTTTGTGGCGGCGCTCGATGCCGATCCTAATTACCATGGCGGCCCAGTCGCTAAGACGCCTGGCCATCCATGGTGGCAGACCCAAGAACTGCATAACCACGTCTACGAGCTGGCCGACCTGGCCGAGTGCGTAGACCTGGAGCCGATCACCCCATGGGGCAAAGGACCAGACTACGAAGCGGCGTCCCACTCGCGGCACTGTATGTTGTTCGAGAACCTGCGGTTCTACGCCTATAGCATCGTCAACCAAGAGCGCGATAAAGGTTCCTATGACCACTTTGTCCGGCGCTTAACTGCTCACGCACACAACGCTAACCGCTTTGGCGGGCGTGGCTCTTTTATCACTGACTTACCGTTGTCCTCGATCCGGTCAACGGTCAAATCCGTCGCCCGGTGGACCTGGAGCAAGTACACAGGCAACAGCCGGTGCCACCGTGGCGTGATGGAGCTAGACAAAAGCCTTCCCCTGGTCGAGCGACAACGCCTGGCGGCCAAACGAACCCACCAGGAGCGCCACAAGGCCACAGAATCCAAGATCCGTGCTGCGTGTCGCATCCTATTGCAGCAGGGCAAGCCGCTTGCTCAAGCGGCCATTGCGAGCCTTGCAGGTGTTACCAGGCAGACGGTGGCCACCTATCGACACATCCTTACCGAAGTCCGCGTTAACAACGTGGTGCCCTTCAACGCCGGCGCTTTTAGCCAGGCGGCCAGATCCGCCCCGAATGACCAGCCAGAACCAGGCCAGGGCGGGAAAATTAGTGATGTTAAGTATGGTGCCAATCAGATACCTGCCCCTAGGCGGCGCGGTAAGCGACGCCCAAGGCAGCTGCTTTTAGCCTTTGATGACCCCCCATAAAGCATAGTGCGGTGGCTAATGGGGAGTGATTCGACACACCGTAGAGACATTTCCCCCCACACCAAACCCGCAAGGCTTGTGCGTTGGCCAGGTGATCCAAGACAGCGCGACTACGGAAAGAAAATCCCGTCATACCAGCTTGACCACCGGTTATCCGCCGTTTGGATTAATCTGTTTACTCAAGTCAAAAATTAACCTATTCTGTGAGTATTCCAGGCGGCAACCTGGACGGCTAACAAGATGGGAGTTAGTGACTTATGGCTAGATCGAGGCAAAGCCATGCGACGAAAAGAGCGACTGACACCGCAGGACTTCGACACGCTCAAGGCCCATATGGGCTCGCGGTGGAAGCCTGCAAACATCGAGGCGGTGCGCCAAGTCATGGTCGAGGGGCGCAAGCAGAAGGACATAGCCGCCGATCTTGGCGTTACGGAGAAAGCCGTTTCGCAGATGGTGAAAAAAGCATACGACTTGCACCAGGAACACGGCACAGCGCCGGAAGGCTGGGTAACAGTCTTTGCCACCTTACCCCCTGACCTGGCGGAACACGTCAGGCACATGGAACAAACCGCACGGGCAAACTTGAGCAGAGGCAAACAATGAACGTACCGCGCAGATTCAAGCAGAAATCATGGGTTAACCAGAAGGGCGGCAGCGGTAAGTCGATCCTGTCCTATAACGATGCGTTTTACCTGGCTGAACTGGGCAAGCGCGTGCTGTACCTGGACGGCGACGAACAAGGCAACGGCAGTAAACGCCTGGTGCAATACGCTGTTCCTGGCATGGTGGCATCTGATCTTTTCAAGGACAGCCCTCTTGCAGCCATCCAGCCAGTTGAGGGGCAAAACCTTAGCGTCCTAATGGGTGACAAAGGTCTGATCAAGGCTGAGCGCACCACGATGGACGATGAAGAAATGGTAGCCCTGGTGCGTGCCCAAATCGGTCGTATCGCGGAGCATTTCGATTATGTGATTGTCGATACCGCTGGTTCCAACAGCCGTGTGGCTAACGCGTTTCTGGTCAGCTCTGATTACGTGGCCATCCCGTGCCGGATCGACGATTACAGCATTGATGTGGCGAAAGAGGTCTTGAAGCGGATTGCGTTCATTCAGCAACAGTGGAACCCGCACCTGGTAAGCCTAGGCATTTTGCCAAATGAGTTTGACGCGACCCAGCCAGCACAAACCGAATGGCTCAAGCAGTTGATGACCCATTTCCGTAAGTACCTCTTTGGCGGTCTGGTCAAGAAAAGCGCGGCATTGAAGGAAGCCGCGGCTGAAGGTGTGCCGGTATGGCGCTTGCGCGATGAAAAAGGCCAGATCAAAACCGCTGCGCGTACGTCCGGTAAAGAGGTGCGCGCCGTATTTGAAATGATGATGAAAGCGATGGAGCAGGCCAATGGCTAAGAAACTGGACCTCACCGACCTGGCGAACTTTGACCCGACACCGGCAGCAGCACCGGCCGCTTCGGGCGCGAGTGCTGGCCCTGTCCAAGTGCCAACGGGGGACGTTATCCCCGACCCAAAGCAACCGCGTAAGAAGTTCGACCAGGACAAGCTTGAAAAATTGGCCAAGACCATCAAAGCCAGCCGCCTTAACCAGCCGGTTACGGTTCGGCCAAAGAACGCCGATGGCAAATACGTAATTGTCATGGGCGAACGCCGGTGGCGTGCTTGTACCCTTGCCGGACTGGAAACCATACCGGTGATCTTCGGGGACAAGGCCGATGGTTATGACCAAGTGACGGAGAACACGGAGCAGGAGCCTCTAACCACGATGGAGCTTGCGCGCTTCATTGCGGAGAAGATCCAGGAAGGCGACAAACGATCTTATATCGCCGAACGTCTCGGGATGCGTGCCGATGCGGTATCGCAACACCTGGCGCTGGCGACGGCACCGGATTTCATTCAGCAGCTGGGCGACGATACGCAGATCGGTGGCCGTACCCTGTACGAATTGATCCAGGCACACAAAGAGTATCCTGCCGAGGTCGAGCGGTTCGCCCAGCAGCCAGCCGAGGAAATCACTCGGGCATCGCTGGGGCGGCTGGTGGAGCAGTTGCGCACACGCGAAGCGCTGCAAGCCGAGGCGGATGCCCAAGCCAAGGCGCAAGCCGAGGCGAAGGCCCAGCAGAGCGACAATGCGCCAGGCGGTGGCCAGAACACCGGTCCTGCTAACCAGGAGGAAACCACAGGGCCGAAACCTGATGGTGACGGACATTTAGAACGTCCGTTGGATCTGCCGCCGCCAGTGCAAACAACACCAGCAACCCCGGAATCAAAAGTCCAGGACAGTGGCCAAGCTTGGCCAGTGGTTAAAATCCTGGTCGAAGGCCGGGCCGCCAGCCTCACCCCTACCGGCACTGTCCAGGTGGTTTATGCTGACACGGGCGAGATTGGCGAGGTCGATTTATCGACCGTCCAAATCTTGAGCGTGGAGGAACGCAGGAATGAAAGCTCATAAGGTAGCTACTGGTTCACTGCGACTGGCAGCGTTCTCGCTGCTGTCGCTAATTCGTCCGGCAGTGGTGCTGGTCCTGGAGGTCATTGCAGCCCTTTCGCTGCTGGGCTTTCTGGCCTGTGCCTTGTTCGGGCAATGGTTCATATTTACCGTGTTCCTGGTAGCGGGTGTGGTATCTACGGCTTTGGCCTGGAGCTATGATGCTCTGCTAAGCCGCCTGGTCCCGTTCGGCTACGGCTTCCTATCGGAGTGACTGAATGGCATGTATTCCAGGATCAACTAGGCCAGGCCATTGCCTGGCCGTTTTCTTTGAATACCCTAACGCATATATATGTTAGATACGTGTATTTCTGCCGTCTCGATCCGCTTAGCCAGGGTATTGGCGGCGGTATCGACCTGCCACATACTGGTTGCATATACAGTAGAAGGAGCCAATATGTTTTGGGATGAGGGGTTGGGGGAGCAACGGAACAGAAAGTGCACTTAAGCTCAGTCGCTGCCCCGCAAACCCTTGTAACGTCTGGACAGTTTCGAAAAACGACCGTTTTATGAAACCGTTTCAGCGAGCACTAGGAAAGGCCGTGACCACCCGAAAAGTGGTGCGATAAACTCGTTTCGCCAATCAAAGTTCGCTAATCCACAACAGATGACGAGTAAAGCGAACTTTAATTCGTGCTTATGTTGGTTTTCGGTTCCATTGCTCCCCAAACCCCACACCCCGGCCCGCATGTGTCCGTCGCACCGCGAGCTTGTGCAGATATGCGGCCTCCCCCTTGAGGGCGTCGGGCCAGAACTCGGGATCCTCGGCCGACAAGGTGCAACAGCCGACGATGCCGTCGCTGCAACTCGCGACTAGGAGCTCGGATCTCAGGACGAAGGTCTCCGCGAATGTCCGGTCGATCCGCGCGACGTCCCAGGCGGGCGTTCCCTTGGCGGACATCCACGCCGCAGCGTCGTGCATCAGCCGCACAACCTCGTCGATATCACCCGAGCAGGCGACCCGAACGTTCGGAGGCTCCTCGCTGTCCATTCGCTCCCCTGGCGCGGTATGAACCGCCGCCTCATAGTGCAGTTTGATCCTGACGAGCCCAGCATGTCTGCGCCCACCTTCGCGGAACCTGACCAGGGTCCGCTAGCGGGCGGCCGGAAGGTGAATGCTAGGCATGATCTAACCCTCGGTCTCTGGCGTCGCGACTGCGAAATTTCGCGAGGGTTTCCGAGAAGGTGATTGCGCTTCGCAGATCTCCAGGCGCGTGGGTGCGGACGTAGTCAGCGCCATTGCCGATCGCGTGAAGTTCCGCCGCAAGGCTCGCTGGACCCAGATCCTTTACAGGAAGGCCAACGGTGGCGCCCAAGAAGGATTTCCGCGACACCGAGACCAATAGCGGAAGCCCCAACGCCGACTTCAGCTTTTGAAGGTTCGACAGCACGTGCAGCGATGTTTCCGGTGCGGGGCTCAAGAAAAATCCCATCCCCGGATCGAGGATGAGCCGGTCGGCAGCGACCCCGCTCCGTCGCAAGGCGGAAACCCGCGCCTCGAAGAACCGCACAATCTCGTCGAGCGCGTCTTCGGGTCGAAGGTGACCGGTGCGGGTGGCGATGCCATCCCGCTGCGCTGAGTGCATAACCACCAGCCTGCAGTCCGCCTCAGCAATATCGGGATAGAGCGCAGGGTCAGGAAATCCTTGGATATCGTTCAGGTAGCCCACGCCGCGCTTGAGCGCATAGCGCTGGGTTTCCGGTTGGAAGCTGTCGATTGAAACACGGTGCATCTGATCGGACAGGGCGTCTAAGAGCGGCGCAATACGTCTGATCTCATCGGCCGGCGATACAGGCCTCGCGTCCGGATGGCTGGCGGCCGGTCCGACATCCACGACGTCTGATCCGACTCGCAGCATTTCGATCGCCGCGGTGACAGCGCCGGCGGGGTCTAGCCGCCGGCTCTCATCGAAGAAGGAGTCCTCGGTGAGATTCAGAATGCCGAACACCGTCACCATGGCGTCGGCCTCCGCAGCGACTTCCACGATGGGGATCGGGCGAGCAAAAAGGCAGCAATTATGAGCCCCATACCTACAAAGCCCCACGCATCAAGCTTTTGCCCATGAAGCAACCAGGCAATGGCTGTAATTATGACGACGCCGAGTCCCGACCAGACTGCATAAGCAACACCGACAGGGATGGATTTCAGAACCAGAGAAAGAAAATAAAATGCGATGCCATAACCGATTATGACAACGGCGGAAGGGGCAAGCTTAGTAAAGCCCTCGCTAGATTTTAATGCGGATGTTGCGATTACTTCGCCAACTATTGCGATAACAAGAAAAAGCCAGCCTTTCATGATATATCTCCCAATTTGTGTAGGGCTTATTATGCACGCTTAAAAATAATAAAAGCAGACTTGACCTGATAGTTTGGCTGTGAGCAATTATGTGCTTAGTGCATCTAACGCCCCAGTTAACCGACATCAACGTGCGCAGCACGTTGATGTCCGGTTGAACGCCCGGTTAGGCTGACGACAGATGCGAAGGCAGATGAGAACACGCCGAGATACCAGTTGGTAGAGATGGTGCAGCCATTCATGACCACTTCCCCTTGATTTTGAAGCTTTGAACAGTGCGCAGGCTTTCGAACGCCTGGCGTGTTTGGACCATGTACACCGCAGGGCCGTCAGGTGTGAGGATGTTTTTTTCTTGAACGAACCCGGCCTTCTCGTAGCAGCGAATGGCGCGATGGTTGCTAGGAGATGGATCGGTTTGGATTTTCGTTACGGCCGGGTCGCTAAACAGGAGTTCAACGAGCGAGCGTACGAGCTTTGTACCCAACCCCTTGTTTAACTGTGATGGATTAGCCAAAGACTGGTCAATCCCGCGGACCCCTGGATCAGTTTCGTCTTCCCACCATCCATCGCCACTTCCAAGTGCGATGTAGGATTGGGCGTAGCCGATGGGTTCGTCATCTAGCATTGCGATGTAAGGCACTACAGCTTGCTTTGCCAGAACTTCGGGCGAATAGTGTTCTAAGACTTCGTCAAGAGTTGGGCGTTCATCCTCGCCGCCCCACCACTCGACTATGTGGGGGCGGTTCAGCCAAGCATGGAGCATTGGCAGATCGTTCTCGGCCATGACTCGTAGAACTATTGCGGCATTGTTGGCGGACATGAGATGTTGATTCCGTGCGGGCCTAACGCCGAAGTTCAGCCGCCAGAACGGAGCGCAGCGGAGTGATGGTCGGCTGCAACTTCATGTTATGCCGCATCTGCCTGCTACTCAACGACTGAGCGATTTGTGTGCGCTTTTACAACATTCGTTGTGTGCTTGAGCAAGTCTAGACCGCCCGGCAGGCCGTGCCCCGGAATGACGAACTGTGCTTCCGGGTAGTGTTGTTGAATCCGCTCAATGGAGGTGGGCCATTCAGCCAGATCGGCATCGGCCACGTTCCCCGCAGACGTGCGTGACAACTCATAAATCGCACAACCACCATAGAGCACACTCGCAGACGGGACGTACACAACTAAGTTGTCGGTCGAATGCGCAGCACCAGGATAGAAGAGTTCTACTGGACCGAAGCGCACTGCGTCCCCGCTCGATGAGAGTCCTTCTAGAGAGTGCGTGGGAATCTCGTTCCCCTCTACCTCGGCTAGCCGGCGTGTCGACGGTGATGCGTACGTTGCCACCCCAGCCGCCCGAAGGACATCAACGCCGCCGACGCGGTCGTCATGAAAGTGCGTGGAGACTGCACGCGTTACAGGAAGTCCAATTTGCTTCTCAATCTCCGCGAGAAGTGCCGCTGTGTTTTTCGCACCCCACGCTGTATCAATCAAAAGCAACTCATCACCATCACGGACAATGAGACCATTGGACGGGTAGACTGCGCCATCAAACGACTGCGTTGCGATATGCGACCAAACACCATCGGCAATCTGGTAAAGCCGGACCTCCCCGACCGGAATTTCGCTGACTGTCGGATACTCACCGCTAGAATCTACGGAAAAAGCGAGCGGACTCGCAATAGCCATGATAGACGCGGTCAAATAGACCAATAACTTACTCAAAAGTTTGAACATCAAAACTCCATGGGGGTGAGTGCGGCATAACTTTGTTTTAGGGCGACTGCCCTGCTGCGTAACATCGTTGCTGCTCCATAACATCAAACATCGACCCACGGCGTAACGCGCTTGCTGCTTGGATGCCCGAGGCATAGACTGTACAAAAAAACAGTCATAACAAGCCATGAAAACCGCCACTGCGCCGTTACCACCGCTGCGTTCGGTCAAGGTTCTGGACCAGTTGCGTGAGCGCATACGCTACTTGCATTACAGTTTACGAACCGAACAGGCTTATGTCCACTGGGTTCGTGCCTTCATCCGTTTCCACGGTGTGCGTCACCCGGCAACCTTGGGCAGCAGCGAAGTCGAGGCATTTCTGTCCTGGCTGGCGAACGAGCGCAAGGTTTCGGTCTCCACGCATCGTCAGGCATTGGCGGCCTTGCTGTTCTTCTACGGCAAGGTGCTGTGCACGGATCTGCCCTGGCTTCAGGAGATCGGAAGACCTCGGCCGTCGCGGCGCTTGCCGGTGGTGCTGACCCCGGATGAAGTGGTTCGCATCCTCGGTTTTCTGGAAGGCGAGCATCGTTTGTTCGCCCAGCTTCTGTATGGAACGGGCATGCGGATCAGTGAGGGTTTGCAACTGCGGGTCAAGGATCTGGATTTCGATCACGGCACGATCATCGTGCGGGAGGGCAAGGGCTCCAAGGATCGGGCCTTGATGTTACCCGAGAGCTTGGCACCCAGCCTGCGCGAGCAGCTGTCGCGTGCACGGGCATGGTGGCTGAAGGACCAGGCCGAGGGCCGCAGCGGCGTTGCGCTTCCCGACGCCCTTGAGCGGAAGTATCCGCGCGCCGGGCATTCCTGGCCGTGGTTCTGGGTTTTTGCGCAGCACACGCATTCGACCGATCCACGGAGCGGTGTCGTGCGTCGCCATCACATGTATGACCAGACCTTTCAGCGCGCCTTCAAACGTGCCGTAGAACAAGCAGGCATCACGAAGCCCGCCACACCGCACACCCTCCGCCACTCGTTCGCGACGGCCTTGCTCCGCAGCGGTTACGACATTCGAACCGTGCAGGATCTGCTCGGCCATTCCGACGTCTCTACGACGATGATTTACACGCATGTGCTGAAAGTTGGCGGTGCCGGAGTGCGCTCACCGCTTGATGCGCTGCCGCCCCTCACTAGTGAGAGGTAGGGCAGCGCAAGTCAATCCTGGCGGATTCACTACCCCTGCGCGAAGGCCATCGGTGCCGCATCGAACGGCCGGTTGCGGAAAGTCCTCCCTGCGTCCGCTGATGGCCGGCAGCAGCCCGTCGTTGCCTGATGGATCCAACCCCTCCGCTGCTATAGTGCAGTCGGCTTCTGACGTTCAGTGCAGCCGTCTTCTGAAAACGACATTAGGGTCGCTACCTTGGTAACTTGGCCATAGCTGATAAGCTAGGACCATTTGGGTATACCCAAATTGGCTATAGCCAAAGACAAGGAGGTCGCCAATGACCATTAAGTTAAGTCACTGTTCGGGGATAAACCTGCCATGCGAGCTGGGCCTATGAAAGTCGCCCGCATTTACATGCGGGTTAGCACCAAGGAACAAGATATTCGCCGTCAAGAAGCTATCACCGAGTCTGCACGGCAGGCCGGCTATTACATTGCCGGCGTCTACCGCGATACCGAATCTGGCGTTCGCTACGACCGGCCGGAGCTGCTACGAATGATCGCGGATCTTGGGGTTTGGGGAGCAATGGAACCGAAAACCAACATAAGCACGAATTAAAGTTCGCTTTACTCGTCATCTGTTGTGGATTAGCGAACTTTGATTGGCGAAACGAGTTTATCGCACCACTTTTCGGGTGGTCACGGCCTTTCCTAGTGCTCGCTGAAACGGTTTCATAAAACGGTCGTTTTTCGAAACTGTCCAGACGTTACAAGGGTTTGCGGGGCAGCGACTGAGCTTAAGTGCACTTTCTGTTCCGTTGCTCCCCCAACCCCGATGACGAGCAGTTGCCGGAGGTGCCCGCCGACATTCTCGACCAGCTGGAAGGCCGAGGCTTTGACATGGGAGACATAAGCGACCGCGAGCGTTCGGCGCTGCAACGCGTAATCGCTATTAACCAGCGGCTTTATCGTCGGGCATGGGAGCTTGAACACCGGGTAGAGGAACTGGAGACGCACGGCCAGTACATGCGGCAGCAGATTGTCGGCCTGGTCCAGCTAACGCGGCGGCTAGGTCACGAGCCATCAACCAAACCGCCACGGTAAATGGCACTGGCATTCTATTTAGATTTCTTCACGGCCTCTCTTGCGCGGTCGTCGTACTCATCCTTGTACCGCTCGCGGATCGTCGTCATTTCATCTATGAGCGACTGTACCTGCGGGGCTAGCGCGGCTTCGAAGTCGGCTAAGTCTGCCTGGCCGACGGTGGATTTCGTCGCCGCTGTCCGACCAGGTGTGCCGAAAGTCACTAGAGCGGCACGCAGCGCAACCCCTCGGCCTATCAGCCGGGTGCATAGGTGCTCCGCGACCGTTGGGGTTATGTCTAACCCATCGTCGCGGGCGGCTTTGAGTGCCGCAAACATTAGCTCTCGTTTGCAACGCTTGTGCGCGGCTGCTACCTGGGCCCCACACCGCCCCGCTATATGCCGTAACGTCTCAACGCCACCGCTACGGTTGAACAGGAACCGTTCCAGCAGTTCGTCATAAGCGGCTTTGACTTCCGTTTCATAGACGTGCAACAGGGCTTCGCGTTCTGGAATCTGCATGGCGGCTTCTCAGGGGTCTATAGCTATACCCTAACACATATATACATTAGGGTATAGGCTAAAGCGTCGCCCGGCGAGGTTGCCGGGCTATTCAACCTCTTGGAATCGCTGTGAGCATTCCCCGCAGATCAGGTGCAAGCCAGGCTTGGCCCATACGTTGATTTTGGTTTCACAGGCGCAACTATATTTGGCGCGGGTCTGCTTGGATGGTGCCGGTTCCGTCAGTTCGGGGGCCTGGATGTTCTCCGGGTCTACTCCGTCCACCGCCCCTTCTAAAGCAGCTTGCAGGAGTTCGGCGGGTACATGACGCCCAGGACGTTGGTCAGCCCAGGTGATTTTGAAGGACGTGGCCAGCAACTTTTCTAAAGCCTGTTCGAATGCCCCACCTTCTATGGGGTAGTCGGCCATACGTTCCCCGGTTTGCTTTCCCCCTGGTTTGCCGGTATCGCTGGGCATCAGACCCACGGCTTTCATTTTGTCGCCCCACTCCCGGTTGTGATAGCGGCGGCGGCCTGGCTTACCGAAGTGGTGCTGCCACAAATGCACCATTTCATGCACCACCGTTTGCATCACCTCTTTCAGAGGGATGATTCCGAAATATGCCGGGTTCAACGCAATTTCATCGGTAGTCGATTTGTCACCCTGGTTAAAAAAACGCTCAGCCGAAAAATAGCCGTAGGTCTTTTTCTCGCGCTGGAGCGTGATTAGGCAGGGAGGCAACTGGCCGTTGAATAGCTCCGCGTTGAAATGCGCGTAGGCTCGGTCTAGTTCGTCATAGGCGTCTTTCGTGGGAATCATCATTGGCCAATCTCCTTTGGATTGTACAAACCAATTATAGCATATGTTTGGTTTGTACAATCCATTATTTTGGTTTGTACAAACCAAAAATTTGTCATGACAAAGTTTTCCAACCCGACACAACGCCACCTCAGAAGCCCCCCACCGGCCCGGCTGCGCTCGATTCGGGGAGATCAAAAACCAGATCCGCGCCCGCCGTCGAAATTTGTTTTCCGTAGTAGCAAATGCGACGACCAGGCAGCGCTATCGGTTCTGGTTTGTACAATCCAAAAAATGGTGCAGGCGACCAGGCGGGGGGGCGGGCCGCGCTCTGCGCGGCCAAAAGCCTATCC
This sequence comes from Pseudomonas sp. MRSN 12121, assembly GCF_000931465.1. Lineage (NCBI taxonomy): Bacteria > Pseudomonadati > Pseudomonadota > Gammaproteobacteria > Pseudomonadales > Pseudomonadaceae > Pseudomonas > Pseudomonas sp. MRSN 12121. Next base: position 35,083 of record NZ_CP010893.1, read on the forward strand.
CGCGATTGCCACCTCTACGTTTCCGTAGAGGTGGATGCCCTTTTTTGCCATGGCAAAAAAGTGGCTTGGTGTAGGAGCTAATGCAGGATAGACTAATCGTCGAAAGGTGCAGCACCTTCGGTGCGCACGTCCTCGGGCGCTATGCGCCCTGCGGTCCTCGTTCTTCGAACTGCGGGAGGGGCAGAAGCCATGCCATCAAAGAAACCGCTCCTATCGGCGCGGATACAGCCAGACACGAAAAGCCTGTTTGACGAGCGAGCGGCGTCATTGAACATGACGACAGCCGCGCTGCTGGAAAAGCTGGTGGAGGCATTTCTACAGAGGCCATCGCCCGAGCCTTCTGCGATTGCCAAGGCCGAACCTGCCGAAGTAGGGAAAGCGAAAGCACGGGTGGATGTTCCACTGGCGCCGTCGGAAGGGAGGGCGCTGGAACAACTGGCAGGGGAAATGGGCTGGTCAAGGTCCAAATACCTGGCCCAGCTTTTCCGCGTGCATCTCTCAAGTGAACCGAGATTCAGCGAGAAAGAATTGCTGGAGCTAAGGCAAGTGACCATGCAGCTTTCGGCGCTTGGGCGTAACGTCAACCAGATTGCCCGTGCTCTCAATGTGAGCCTGGATCATGCAAACCAGGCTCATGCTGTGCAGTGGGAAACCATGCACAAGGTCATCGACTTGCACCGGCAGTTCGTCAAACGTCTGGTGAAAAGTAACCTGGACTATTGGGGGATGAACGATGGCGAGCAATGACGCGGGCGGGTTCTCCCGCGATCAAGAACACAATATTGAATTCGCCTTTGGGCACCGCAAGCCAAAAGGCCAGAGACTGACGCTAGGGAAGGGCGCGGCAAAGGCTCAGGCTTGGCGCACGGTAAGTAAGGTGCCTGAAGTCATGGTTCGGGTATCGGGCGGCGGTAAGACGAGCCAGCACGTAAAAGCTCACTTCGATTACATATCCCGAAATGGAAAGCTCGACATGGTTAATGACCAGGGCGAACTGATCCGGGGCAAGGATCAAGTGGGCGACTTGTTCGACTCTTGGGACATGGACTTATCGAAGGGGCAGGGCAAACTCAAACAGGCTTTCAATGTCGTGCTGTCCATGCCTGCTGGAACAGATCCACAGAAGGTACTGGCAGCGGCGCAGGGCTTTGCACGGGAAACGCTTTACGGGAAACACCAATATGCAATGGTTCTGCATACCCCGGAAACGGACCCGCACAAGGATGCTCCACCACACCCGCATGTGCACTTAATCATCAAAGCCGAAGGGTATGACGGGAGACGCCTACACATTCGC
>NZ_CP010894.1 GCF_000931465.1 Pseudomonas sp. MRSN 12121
GCAATCGTGAATACACGAAGCACCAGCCTTTCAACCTGCTGGACAAGTAAGGGGACGCGCCATGATTTCCTATATTCACGCCCCTGTTCTGGCTGTTTTGTTCTTCACGCTCCTGTTCATGCGGCGATGGTGGCTTTGCATTGATCGCATGGGCTTCTCGCGTGAAGTCGGCCGCCGCGCCCCTTCCTTGGTTCAAGGCGACATTCTGGCCGCAACCCTCGCCATCGTTCCGTTCCTGGTCGCGGCGGTAGATTGGTTCGGCATCACCCTGCCGCGCCAGTCGGCCCCGATTGCCCCCGGCTTGGCTGCTTTCATCTCTGTGGCCTGCCTGGGCGGCTGCGTGTTTGTGCTGCGCAATTCTGGCGAACGCTTCGCCGGCCATTGGGCAGGCACGCGGGAAAGCGCCCTGCGCACGGTCGCGGCGCTGCGCATCATCGACGCGGCCGAGCTGGCCCACGCCCTGGAAGTGATGCAGCAGTATCAAGAGCACCCGGCCGCCCGTCGAGCTGCTGCCGAATTGTCCCGCGTCATCGACGCCGAAGCGCGGGAGGTGCGGAAATGAAAAAGCTCTCTATCGCCCTGGTCGTCGCGGCCGTCCTGGCCGGCTGCGGCGAGAACACGCCCGTTCAAACCGTCGATTGGTACAAGGCCCATGAGGCCGAACGCACGGCGATGATTGCCAAGTGCAAGGCCAATCCCGGCGAGCTGGACGCTTCCCCGAACTGCATCAACGCCGTGACGGCGGCAAACCATCTGGCCGTCGAAAAGCGCGGCTACACGAAGCACGCCCCGATAAACGCGCTCGAAGGGGGAAAGTGAAATGGCTATCGAATCAAATATTTTCGAGTGGCTTGGCGACAGCATCGACATGACCTTGAACACGTTCGTTCAGGTCACATCGAGCAACGTCATCGACATGTTCACCGACTTTTTCATCTACGGTGGAACGCTAACCTTTGTCCTGATGGGGTTCGCCATCATCTTGGGATACGTCGAAGCCCCGGCGTCCAATTTCCTGAAAACATCCGGCAAGTTCCTGGTCATCAGCGGCTTGGTGCTTAGTGCGCCCACTTACATGGGGTGGGTTGTCGAAGCTCTGCGCGGCCTGGAAACCGGCGTGGCTGATGCCTTCTCGGCATCGGGCAGCAGTACGCCGGCAACTTCGGTCTATCAGGTTCTGGACAAGGCCGTGACGGATGGCTTTCAGATCGGCGGCGACATGCTCGACAAAATGGGCAAACGGCGCTGGTACGAAATCGGCATGGTGTTTTGGGACTTGCTGAACGCCATCATCATCTATGCCGCTACGCTCATCATCGCCATTCCTGCCGGCGCGATGGTCATCGTTGCCAAGATCATGCTTACCGTCATGCTCGGCATCGGCCCGTTCTTCATCGCAATGCTGATGTTCCCGGTCACTGCCAAATGGTTTGATAGCTGGTTTGGTCAGGTCATGACCTACATCCTGCAAATCGCCCTGGTGACAACGGTTCTCGGCATGGGCATGAAGTTTTTCAGTGCGCTTACGGCCAAGGTTCTGGCCGTGACTACTGACCACCCTATCGCCACGATGCTTGAAATCCTGATCGTTACGGGTGTGACCCTGTTCTTGCTGCAAAGGGCATTTGAGGCGGCGTCGGCCCTGGCCGGCGGCATGTCCTCGGCGGGTATCACACTGCGGCAAGTCACCCAGGCGGCGGCCTCCCCTGTCACCCAGGTTATGAACCGCCAAAGCACGCGCCGCGATATGCAAAGCGGGATGATGGTCACGGGTGGCCGGCTTAACCATCTGGCGGCGGGTAACTCGATGTGGAACCCAGCCTACCGGCAGCACGTCTTGCAGAACCTCGGCAAGAATTGGGGGCCGGCGAAAGGCGGCGACGTAAAGAGGGGTTGAGCCATGTTCACACTGATGGAACACGACGCCCTTTTGCGCCTCATGAGGCTTTCCACCGGCTTCATTTCTGACAGTCGGCGCGTGGCTCACTGGCTGCAAGAGTGGGAACGGTCGGCCAATCCTCGGGCCATCAAGGCGCGGGTATCTGGCCTTTCCGACCACACCGCCAGGGACATGCAGGAAGTCGCCCAGGCGGCGAAGCGGACAGGGGCGAAGCCCTCCACGCTCGGCCGCCTGGAATACGGCTACAACATGGAGAACATCGCGCGGGCCTACCCGCTGCCGTCGATGGAGTACGAACGATGAAGGACAAGCCGCACGACGAAGCAATGGCCGATCTGTACCGCGAGCGGCCGGCGGAAGCGTTCGCCATGTTCCGGGCGCTGCTGCTCGATGGCGGCCAGCCTGGGGAATGGCGCATCTTCTGGCGTCACGTCCGGCTTGCGCTACGTCGGCGGTAAGTCCCTCGATCTGCACCACGGCCCCGCCTCGGCGGGGTTTTCTTTTTGGTGACGGTGGATCTTCCTCGATCGCGCGGGCCTGTCACCATTGCCGGGCATTGGTGACGCCGGCAGCTCGGCCAGGTCGCCGCCGTGTCACCATCGGGAACGATAGGAATAGTAATAGTCTTACTACTATTATTCTTATCCCTACCCTACTCCGCGCTTCGCTTGGGCAAGCCCCTTCGGCTTGCATCCCGCGTCGGTTCTTGCCCGACTGGCTGCGGGGGCAGGGGTGGCGGGCTTCGCCCTTCGTCCCTCCCCCTTGCCGATAGGCTGCACGGCTTCCAGTGGCATCAAGGGTTCGCCCCGTCTGGCCCGTGTCCTCGCTGCGCTGCGGGCCGCACCAGCCAGCCGGGGCCGCTTCGCGCCCTTGACACCACTTCCAGCCAAACGGCCCCAGGTGCCCCGGTTTTCAAGTGGAAAGGGGGTCAAGGGTGAAACCGGAAGCCGCACGCGGAGCGCAGCCCGCAGGGCGAGCACCGAACGGGTGAGGATTTCAGGGCCGCAGGCCCGGCCCTTGATGCCCTTGGAACGTCCCAAGCCTCTAGTCTGGGGGGCAGTCAAGGAAGCGAAGCGCCCCGCCGGCTGCACCCCTGACGACAGAGGGCGACTCGCTCCCTTCCCGCCGGGGCGGGAAGGGCGGGGGGATGGGTGGCGGGCGCGGAACGCGCCTTTCTCCCGCTCGCCGGCCTGCCGGCGTGGGGGCGGTGTGTAGGCCCGGCCGCTGGAATCATTGGCCTTTTTCCAGATTGGGGTTGGGGGAGCAACGGAACAGAAAGTGCACTTAAGCTCAGTCGCTGCCCCGCAAACCCTTGTAACGTCTGGACAGTTTCGAAAAACGACCGTTTTATGAAACCGTTTCAGCGAGCACTAGGAAAGGCCGTGACCACCCGAAAAGTGGTGCGATAAACTCGTTTCGCCAATCAAAGTTCGCTAATCCACAACAGATGACGAGTAAAGCGAACTTTAATTCGTGCTTATGTTGGTTTTCGGTTCCATTGCTCCCCAAACCCCAGATTCAAGACAGATTCAGCGTATGGGCGGGCCGCTGGACGGCCCAGGAAGCGCCGTAGGCGCTTCTAAGGCTGTTTGGCAGGGGGGTGGCCGCCCCTACCCTGAAAAACGCTCCTACGGCCTTCCCGCGCGCTCTGGTGCCCGTTCTGTGGCACGTCGGCTCGGCCCGCTCCTTTTCTGAAAGCCATTGCGGCCTTTCCGCTTGCGCTGTCGGTTCCTGGCGGGGCGCGTAGCGCCCTGCCCTGCGCAGGCGGTCGAGCTGCACCGCGCGGCGAAGGCCGCGCCCTGGTAAAGCGTTCTGGCCGAAGGCCAGCCATTCGACCGGAGGGGGAGCCGGCGAAGCCGGGGGAACCCCGTAGGGGTGCCCCGCCGAAGGCGCAGGCCGGCGCCGATAGGCGACGGGGCGGAGCGCGAAGCGCGGAGGGTAGGTGCGCCCGTAGGGCGTTGCAGCGGTTCGTTTCGCGCTGCCGGTCGAGTTTTCCACTGCGCGGGCCGCTCCAACTACCAGCAAAAATTTATAGGAGATTCTTTAAAGGCAGAACCGTACCGGTTTTAGGGGGGGTGGAATTTATCGCGCCGGGGGGGTGCGATCTATCGTGGATAAGTGGCCTTGGGGGGGTGCGATTTATCGCACTAGGGGGGTGCGATTTATCGTGGATAAGTTGCACTATCCACAAGGTTTTTCCACCGTTTGGGATGGTGACGAAGTGCGCGCCTGGTCGTGTCGATCTGTCACCATCCGAACCCCGCCGGCTCGGGGGCAAGGGGGGGGTGATTTATCGTACTGGTGCGGCCTGCCGGCCTGTCGAGGGGGGGGCGATTTATCGCGCGTTCAGGCTGGTGATGGTGACGCGGCCGAGCTGGCCAGCTCGATGCGGTGTCACCACGGCCGCCGGGACGGCGGAACGAAAGGGATTGATGCCCGAAGGGGCGAGACTGCCGGCAGCGCCGGCCGGCTCGATGCGCAGCGCGAAAGCCCGGCCCTGGCATCGCCAGGGTGAGCCTACTTCGTGAGCTTCTTCGGGATGGGCGGCGGCGAGCCAAGCAACAGAAGCCCGCCCGTCACCTGCTTGACGTTCGCGTTCGGATAGACGGCCTGCACCCTGCGCAGCACCGGCAAAAACTCCTTCTTGAAATCCTTGTCGGGGTCTTTGCCCTTGTATTCCTGGGCGAACTGCTCGCGCAGCGACTTCCAATGCAGCACCACGCCCTTGCCCTCGATGCGGTGCAGGCGGTGGGCCAGCCACGCATACACGTCCAAGGCCAGCGCGGAGCCTTTCAGCGCGTGCAGAGCGCGATTGTCCAGCGGCACGGCGCTATCGCGCAGCTCGTTGAAATAGTGGTCGGAAAGCGTCATCACGCCCGGCCATAGTGGCCGCTGGCTGCTGTCGCGGTTGGACACCCAGGCGTCGAACTGCTCGACGGGCTGGCCGTTGAACGTGCGGCCTCGGAAACCGAGCTGCAAGCGGCACGCGGCCAAGGCGTGCATCTGCTTGCGCAAGGTCGTGTAGCGCGCGCCCTGGCTGACGGTATCGGCCCCGAGCATCAGGCGCAGGAACTCGGCCGCGCTGTCACCGATGGGGATTTCCCGCGCACCGTGGCGCACGGCGTAGGTTGAAACCCAGGCCAGGGCAAGGCGCGGCATCACGCCATAGGGGATAGGCTGCTGCACCGGCCCCTTGCCTTCGTCCAGATAGCCGGCCTGCACATTCACCCAGGCCGCGCCGGACTGGCGCATGAACTCGCGGCCCTCGACCTTCGCGCGAGGCAAACCGACTTGGCAAAGCACGGCATGGGTGAAAGCCATGTCCTCGCCGCTCGGCGGCGTGGTGGCAATGTCGGTCGCCACATCCAGCAGCTTGTTTTCCTGCGGCGTGAGCACCACGGCGCGCGAGCTGCGCGCCTTCTTCGCCGGCACGGCGTTTTCCTGGGCGCGTTCGACCTTCTGCACGGCCCGCTTGACGGCCGCCGGCAGCTTGAGCGAAGCGCCGACGTTGCCCGGTACATAGTCGCGCTGCCGGCGGGCCTCGGCCGTCTTGGCCGCCACGGCGGCGGCATCGCCGGCCGGGATGCCGGCGGCGATCAGCTCGGCGCGGTAGGTCGCTTCATCGAACTGGTCAGCGCCTTTTTTTGGGCTGTCGCCCAAGTCTAAGGCTGTCTGTCTGCCGCCATTTTTGCTAAGATTGGTCATGGTCATTTGCCTGTTTTGGTGATGGTCAGCGGCCCTTTCGAGTTCGCCACTCCGGGGCCGCACCCCGGCCCGACACTGTTAGCGCGGTGTCGGGCCTTTCTTTTTCACATCGGCCCGGCCGCCTCGCGCCAGTTGGACGAATCCACGATGATTTCCGGCGCAAGGTGCGCCACGTCGGCCAGCGTCGAAAGCGCCTTCTCGAACGTGCGGAAGCGCACCGGGCGGCCGTCGTAGGTGACAGCGTGCAGCGCCCTCCCCTGGCGCGCGTACAGCGTGAAACCGGCCTCGTCGTCGGGATAGAGCACGGCTTGCACCGGCTCCCGGCCGGGCGTGTCGCACGCCGCGCTGAAACGGTCGAACGTCCAAGGCCGCCCCTTCCTGGGCTTCGGCTCCAACTGGTCAAAGAAGGCATCCACGAAAGCGCCGATCTGCTCTTGCGGGATACCCGAGTTTTCAAAGTCCTGGTGTTGCTGGTTCATCTTCGCCACTCCTAAAAAACCGGCGTTAGCGCGCCGGGGTTGGTATTGGTGACAAGTAGATCTCGCCGGCGAGATCCGCTTGTCACCACGTCACGGCATTTGCTGTGCCGCGTGTTTCACTCGCAAAATTTCTACGGTGCCGGCGTCGTCCAGCACGCGATAGAACACGATGTAATTCCGGTGGGCGACCAGCTCGCGCACGAAGGCGGGCAAGCCCGGCCGCCCGGCGCGGCCCATCTTCGGGTGCTGCGCAAGGGGCAAGGTCTTGTCGCGCAGCTCCTGGCCGAACGTCTCGGCCCTGGTCGGGTTGTCCTGGGCGATGTAGTCAATGATGTTGTCTAGATCGGCCTCGGCCATCGGACGCCATACGATGCGGTAAGGGGTTTTTGCCTTCGCCATAGATCAATCGCCGTCCGCTTCGGCCTGCTTATCGACAAGCGCCTGAACGGCCGCGATCAGGTCATCAGCCTTGCCGCCGTAGTGCTCGAAATCGTCCAGCAGGGCGGCGAAGTCGTCCCGCTGGAACTGCTTTTCTTCGGCCTCGGCCTCGCGTGCGTCCTGCTCGTCCAGGTCGATAGCGTTCATGGCGTGCGCTCGATGCAGCCACGCATCGGCGTATTCCCGTTCATCGCTGCCGTTGCTGCCGTAGCCGTCTGCACGCGGGCACGCGACGAAGTTCTGAATACCGGCCAGATCGCCCGCGAAGCTGCGTAGCAGCTCCTGGGGCGTCATCTGCACGCGCCGGCACTCGCGCACGAACTCCGGCGGCACGCGCAGCGTGACGACCACGGATTCATCAGGCACGAAGCGCCCGGCCTCGCCGGGGATGATGCCGACAGGCGCGCGGAAGCCGTGCGGCCGTGCATCGCATCGCCAGCCGATGACTTCCAAGGCGCGGCCGTCGTCACTGGTCGCCCGGTCGTGGCTGTCCAGCTCGGGCACGCGGCGCAAGCTCTGGTCGATGTAGTCGCGGAAGTAGCACGCGCCGGCCGGCAGCTCGCGGCCGAAGGGCTGCGCGGGCACGATGTAGCCGAACTTTCCCACGTTGCGGCGGCTGTGTTCCTGGCTCCACGGCCCGCCGCCGATCAGCTCGCGCGTGGTGCCGGCGTGCTCGATGGTCAGCAGCTCATGGCCGCCCTCGGCCGGCTGCACGTCGATCAGCCGGACGTTATGCACGGTGACAGAAGCGCCGGGCTGTGCGAGCGCGGCGAAGGCATCGAAGCTCATGCGCGCTTCGCTCCTGCCGCCTTGTGGCGTGCAATGCGGGCATCCATCCGCGCCATGACTTCATCGTGCGGGATGCTCGGCCGGGGGTCGTCGATGGATTCCTGAATCTCGGCGGCCAGCCATTCCGTGTAGGCGGCGGCTTGGTGCGCCTTGCGCATCGCCTCGGCCCGGCCACGGTTGCCGGCGGTTTCTTCCTTCTCGGCCGGGTTCCACTCGCTGGCGTCGAACTGGCCGATGGTGATGCCCACGTCACGCAGGACGTTCAAGGCGGCAACAGGATTGCCGAACCGGCGCGGTTCGTTGCTGCGAGCCTTCGCCAGCAGGGCAGCGGCCCCGCTGCGCGTGGCGATCTGGACAAGGAACGCCCCGCCCTGCCCTTTCAGGGTCACGCCCTCGACGCCGCCGGCATCGCTCGCGGCGCGAAGCTGTTCAATGGTCATGCTTTGCATGATTCACTCCTTATAGGGTGATGAAAGTAACAGGGTTGATTGTGCATGTTTTCTAGGAAACGTGCAAGCACCTAGACAAAAAAGGTTGGACAAAATTTCATGGTCATTTAGGGTCGCCGTTTCAATTTTTGGCTATGGCTGATAAGCTAGGCCAATTAAGGCATACCCAAATTGACCATGAAGGAACGGGCCATGACCGGCATGAAGGTCGCGCGCATCTATCTGCGCGTGAGTACGGACAGACAGGACTTGCAGCGCCAGGAAAGCATCGTGGAAGCCGCGAAGGCGGTCGGGTACTACGTCGCCGGCATCTACCGGGAAAAGGCATCAGGGGCGCGGGCTGACCGCCCCGAGCTGCTGCGCATGGTGGCCGATCTGCAAGCCGGTGAAACCGTCGTCGCGGAAAAGATAGACCGCATCAGCCGCCTACCCTTGGCCGAAGCTGAAAAGCTGGTCGATTCCATCCGGGCCAAGGGTGCCAAGCTGGCCGTGCCCGGCGTGGTCGATCTGTCGGAGCTGGCCGCGTCGTCCGATGGTGCGGCGCGTATCGTGCTGGAAGCGGTGCAAGACATGCTCTTGCGCCTCGCGCTACAGATGGCCCGCGACAACTACGAAACGCAGCGGGAACGGCAGCGCCAGGGCATCGAACTGGCGAAGCGTGCGAACAAGTACGCCGGGCGGCCAACCGACAACGCCATGCACGAACGCATTGCCGCCCTGCGGACAAGCGGCCATAGCATTGCCGATACGGCGAGGCTGGCCGGGTGCAGCACCAGCCAGGTTAAGCGCGTGACGGCCCTCATGCGGGCCGCCGATGGTGACAAAGCGAGCTGACCAGGTGCGCGGGCCTGTCGCCATGAATTAGTAAGGCCAGCCCCATATTTTGGATACACAAACGTGTATCCATGCGATACTGTCACCCTATGTCAAGCAAAGACGCTGGCCTTCGTATCCGTGTTGAAAGGGAACTCCGCGAGGCGTTCCAGGGGGCTTGCTTGGCCGAAAACAGGAGTGCGTCGGAAGTGTTGCGCGAGTTCATGCAGGCATTCGCCGACCGGCATCAAGGCGGCCTGCAACCCGATATGTTCACGGCACCAGCAGCCAGGAAGCCACGTCAATCAACCAAGAGAAAAGCGATATGAGCCAACTTAATTCTTTGGAAGGGCGCTTGACCTCGCTCGACTTGTTTGCAGGCGCGGGCGGACTGTCCGAAGGACTGCGCGAAGCCGGTTTCACGTCGCTTTACGCAAACGAGATTTCCCCGCGCTATGCGCAAACCTACGCCGCCAACCATCCGGCCACGCAGGTCGATAGCCGGGACATTCGCAAGGTCGATGCGCGCAAAGTCCGAAAACTATTGGGCTTGAAGCGGGGCGAACTGGATTTGATCGCTGGCGGCCCGCCCTGCCAGGGCTTTTCGATCAACGCGCCCAAGCGTTCCACCGAGGATTCACGGAACCACCTGTTCCGCGAATACCTGCGGTTTGTCACCGAATTTCAGCCGCGCGCGGTCTTGATCGAGAACGTCCCTGGCATGGTGTCGTTTGAAGGCGGCGCAACGCTGGATGCGATCTTGGAATCATTGAAGCAGCTCGGCTACGACGCCGACGTGCGGATTCTGTACGCGCCGCATTACGGCGTGCCGCAAACCCGCTGGCGCACAATCATCCTTGGCAGTCGCTGCGGCGTCGATCCGATGGCGCTGTTCCCGGAGCCGCTGCGCCAAGCGCCGGTTCGGGTGAATTTCACCTCGCAATTCGCCGGGAAAAACTTGGTGAACTTGCCGCGCTCCCTGGAATTGCCGTCACACGTCACGGTCAAGGATGCCATTGGCGACTTGCCAGCCCTGCGCAACGGCGAGATTGGCGAACAGGTCAAAGACTACCGGCACCCGGCGGATAACCCGTATCAACAATTGATGCGGGCGGGTTCAACGGGCGTGACGTGTCACGAGGCCGCCCGGTTGAGCAAGATCAACCTTGAACGCATGACGCACATTCCGCCGGGCGGGAACTGGACGGATATTCCCGAAGCCCTGTTGCCGCGCGGGATGCGCATGGCGCGGCGCAGTGACCACACGAAGCGTTACGGTCGGGTCAATCCTGACGGCCTCGCATCCACCATCCTGACCAAGTGCGATCCGCATTGGGGCGCTTACTTCCATTACGAGCAGGACAGAGCCTTTACCGTGCGCGAAGCGGCACGCATCCAGTCCTTCCCTGACACCTACGTTTTCTGCGGGTCGCGGGTTGAGCAATACGAACAGGTGGGTAACGCCGTGCCGCCGCTGCTGGGTGCAGCCGTCGGGCGAGCCATCGCCCAGGTGCTGGGGAGTGTCCGCAAGAACGAGCGCAAAGTACGGGTGGCGTAGTGGCGGGGAAGATTTGGGAGTTCTTCGGTTATCGCTCCGATGACCACTCTCCGGCGGCGGTGGCCGCCGCGACGGATAAGCAATGCCCCTACTTGTCCGAAGTGTGCGAAAAGCGGCTGAGTGACGGGGCTATCGCCGGCGTTTGCACCATCAAGCCAGCAACTTCTGGCCCTGTTATTTGCTGCCCTATCCGCTTGTACGCGGACAAGTACCGTGCCCTGTATGACGTGGCAAAGATCGCGTTTGACGACGATTTAGAGCTGATCGCGGGCCGGCAAGCATCAGCACGGGCGCGGGCGAAACAAGCACCAGTCGTAGCCGTGTTCGGCAAACGCTGGGGCGGCGAACTACGCTTGCCGCAAAAGGACGGCGCGGGCAGCTACTTCGTGGATTGGGTGCTGGCGTTGCTTGATGCCAATGGCAAGCTGAAAGAGTTTGTCGCCGTCGAAGTTCAGACCATCGACACAACGGGCAACTACCGCAACGGGCGGGAAGCCCTGCTCACGCCGGAGCGCACGAACCCGGCGACGACGGCGGGCTTGAATTGGGAAAACGTCAATAAACGCATCCTTCCCCAACTGATCTACAAGGGCCAGGTGCTGCAACGTGAAGCGTTGTGCCGGAAAGGTTTGTTCTTCGTCTGCCCGCAACCCGTTTACACGCGGATCATGGCCCGCCTTGGTGGCGTCGGTGGCTTGATCCGCTATGCCTTGCAACCGGCATCAATCACGTTTCTGGCTTACGAACACGAGGAAACGGGCATCATCGACGGGGCCACGGTGCCGCTGAAAGCACTGCCGCCCCACTCAACCACGGTTTACAAGGTGCAAGAGGCGTTCAACAACGTCACCTTGCCGGATGAAAACGTCTATAAAACCGCTATTGAAGCCGCCCTTGGCTGACGCCACTAAGACAGATTCAGCGCAGCCAGTTTCAGGATGCAGACGGTTCCGACTTCTCCCCTTCGTCCGGCCACGCGATAACAACGCGCTCGGGCTTGTCGGGGAGCGGCGGCAATAGATGCTCGTCGCGCGGCATCAGCAGATACATACCGCCATCGTCGGCGGGTCGCGCCCGGTACGGGTCGGGGCGTTCATCCGCCGGGCTGTTATGAGTAGGTGATTTTTCGCTCATTTACTCAATTCCTCAACGCCCGTAACCATAGCCGGTTTCCGCTTCATAGTTGCCCTGGTGGTCGCGGCTCACTTCCACGTCGTCGCCCACGTCCATTTCCGCGCCCTCGATCTGCGGCACCATCACGCGGTCGCCGTCGGCCTCGATGACGAAAGCCCGGCCCTCGTCGTCGCGCTCGATCTGCTGCACCACTTCGCCCGAGAACGATTCATCACGCGCCAGGATTCGCGCCTCGTACTCTGCCGCCAGTTCCGGGCTAACGCCGGCATGGCTCAATTCCTCGGCGTGCTGCTGCTCCTGGGCGTGCTCGACGGCGGAATGCAGGCGCTCGCGCTCCCTGCTGATGCCCTGCCCTTCCGTCTCGGCCAGCTCGGCGCGCAGCTCGGCATTTTCGGCCCGCTCGGCCGCGTACAGCCCGGCATAGTCCGGGCGGGGGTCGGCGGCCTCGATGCTGCCGCCCTCGATGCGTTCGCGCATCACCTGGGCCGGCGGCACGTCGCCGGCAGGCCCGCCGGCTTCTCGGTCGCGGTCGTGTGGCCGGTCGGCCTGCTCTGCCTGGAAAACGCGCTGCCGGCACTCGGCCAGCTCGCGGGCCAGCTCGGCGCGTCGGGTCGGGTCGGTTTCGCGTTCCAGCTCCAAGGCCAGCGTGCCGCACTGGTCGCGCAACGCGGGCAGCTCGTCGGCGTGTTCGGTGTCGTGCTCGTTCATGGTTCGAGGGTCATCCCACGGTCGAGAAGCTGGTAAATCGCCATGTTGATGAGAGCGGCCCGCGTCTGCCCTACCTTGGCGGCCATCGCGTCGAGCCTATCCACCAGTTCAACGGAAATGGTGAGGCTGATTTGCTCCTTGTTGCCCTTCATCGTGCGCTTGCGGGCGCGGGCCGGCGTAGCAGGCGCAGGGGAAACGGCACCGTCCGGCGCAGCATTGATGAAAGCGTCCGCGTTCGGCGTCGGCTTCTGTGTCTTGGGGGTTGGTCTAGTAATCGCCATTGCACTGCCCTTGCATTGTCAAAGGATATGAATTTACGTTCTTATGCCTAGTCAAACAATGCGGAAACAAGCGCGTTCAGTTCCGCCATTGCCTTTTTGTCGTGCGGCTTGAGTTCCAGCACGGACAAGCCCGCGCCGGCCGCGTTGGCAAACGCCTTGCGGCGTCGGATGGGGGTCGGCAGGTATTCAAACTGCGGCACATCGGCCACGGCCGCCGCTGCCTCGGTGTTGTCGGTTGAGGCTTCGCCAGGGTCGGCGCAGTTCAGCACGGCCACGGCGCGCAGGCCGTCCCGCACGCTGCGGGCTTCATCGACCAGGGCGGCTATGTCGTTCAGCGCCCATACGTCGTAGCTCCTGGGCTGGAACGGAACCACGATCACATCGGACAGCACCAGCGCCGCACGCAAGGCGGTGGAATCTCGGCCGCCGGCATCAATGATGATGTCCTGAAACTTGCCCTGCTGCTGCATGACCTGGGCGCGCAAGGTCGGGCCGTCTGGATAGCTCGCGCAGGCGATGCCCGGCGCGTGGTCAGCATCGGCCCGGATGCTGATAGCGGTCTGTGCCGTGCCCTGTCGGTCGGCGTCGATCAGCCACACGTCGCGGCCAGCCAGCGCCCGCGCGATTGCGATATTCACGGCGAGGGTGGTTTTCCCTACGCCGCCTTTGGTGTTGCCCACGGTCACTATCATGGTTCGCCTCGTTCATATGAAAAGGATAGTCTAATTATATCCAATTCACGCGCTTTGGCAATTCGTTGCCCATGAATTGCAGTGCATGGGATGGTGACGCCGCGGCCGTGGCCAGGTTGCCGCGGTGTCGCCAAAAGGGCAGGGCGCTACCGGCTGCGGCCGGTGTCGCGCGGTCGGCGCTGCTGCTGTTCCTGGTCGCGCTGCTGTTCCGGCTCGGCCGTGCGGCCTGGGCCGCCCTGGGCGGGCTTGGCGCGCTCGGCCTGGGCCATATAGGCCCGACCGGCCTTGATCGCTTCCCGGCGCTGCTCGTATCGCTCCTGCAAGCCCTTGTCGCTGAATTCGACGTAAAGCCCCTTATCAGCCGCAATGTCGGCCATCGCGTGCCTGTATGCCTCATCGCCGCCGCGTAGCCGGATGCTCGGCCCGAACTTCGCCAGGGCGAGGCGCAGGCCGGTTTCCAGCGTGTCGCGCTCGGTCTGGCTGAACTCAACCGCCGGCCCGGTATCGGTGAACATGGCCCGGCGCTGCTGGTCGTAGTAGGTCACATTGCCGTCCTGATCGACCTTGTAGCCGGCCGGCGCGGCCGGCTTCATGATCGGCGCGGACTCGGGGTGGCGGCCGTCCTTGTCCTCGATGCGCTCGCGCGTGGCCGCCTGCGGCTGCTTCACGCGCTGCCGGCGCAGCTCGGCCAGGGCGTCGGCATCGCCACGGCCGGCACGCTCGGCCAGATAGGCGCGGTACTGGTCGGCCGGCTTCATCCGATAGCGGGCTTTCAGCTCGACGCGCTCGGCCTCGATCTGCTCGCGCAAGGCAAGGTCGCGCTTCACCTTCTCCATGCGTGCCAGGGATAGGGCGGCTTTCCGCTCTGTCGCCTTCATGGTGCTGTCGTTCTGGATGGCTCGGCGCTCGGCCTGATACTGGCGGCGCTGCTCGGCGCGGCGCTCCTGCTCCCGATGCTTCTGCGTCTGCCAATCCTGTTCCCGGCGCTCACGCTGCTGCGGTTGCCATTCCCGCCGGTAGTCGGCCCAAAGGTCGCGGCGCGGGGCGCTCCGGGCCGGCTGCTGCACTTCGCGGCCCTGCTGCTCGGCATAGGTGGTGCGCAAGATCGGCGCGGCCTCGCGCCAGGACAAATGCAGCTCCTGGGTAAGAAAGTCGGTCACGTTCAGGTTCCGCCGGCCGCACCGTATCCGGTCGCTGCCGTCCTTCGCCTTCGTCACCTCGTACTTGTCGGGCATCACGCCATGCGTGCGGCTGACGGTCGCCAGCAGGCGCGCGGCGTCCAGCTCGCGCTTGATGGTGTCGAACTCGCCCCGACCGCCTTCCTGGCTGCGTGTGGCCGCTTCGTGCCGCTCGGCAATGCGCTGGCCGACGACGGTATCCGCCGGGCGGCCGTCGCGCTCCTGGGTAGGCGAGGGCAGGGGGGCCGGCTCCCTGGCCTGCTGCTGCGCCCTGGTCGGCGTCGGTGGCTCGGGCTGCGGCTCGATCTCCTGGGCGGCCCTGTGCTTGGCGTAGAAGCTGGCCGCACGCTCGGCCAGCATCGCCCGGCGCTGCTCGGGGTCGGCCTCACGATAGGCGGCGTATGCCTTGCGGCTCCCGCTGTTGAGATATTTCAGCTCAGCGGCCCTGACTTCGTGCCACTCCTTCAAGCGGTCGGCAATGTCGGTCGGGGTAGGGCGGGGCGCTTGCGCGTCCTCGTATCCCTGGCGCAGCTCGCCGGCCAGCCGGCGGCGCTTCTCGTCGGCCGGCAGCTCGATAAATTCGCGGCTGAAAACGTGGTCTTTCAGGTTGATGCCCTTGGCCGCACCCTCGGGCCTCACGTTGAGATATTCGCCGGCCTTGCCCGCGTTGCGGGTCTTGGTGTCGCCATGCTCGGCCACAATGGCCCGGAACTGGTCAAAGTCGGTCACGCCCTGGTCGATCACGACGGACAAGATGCGCTCTTTCAATTCGTGGTTCGCGCCCTTGAAATAGTCGCCCTTGTATCGGGCAATCATCGCGCTTTCGTCTGTGAACTCTAAACGCCGGTTATCTTTCGGGCTGGCTAACCCATATTTGGCGTTGATATGTTCCTGAAAGGCTTCAAGGAATTTGGTCTGCTGATCGACCTTGCCGAACGGGTTTAGATTCCGCTGGCTCAATAGGTTGTATTCAGGAATGACGATGTGAATATGCGGCTTACGCTCGATGAACTCGCCCGTTAGCTGGTTGGTGTAGCTTTTCAGCCTGGGCAAATGGGCCTCGGCATAGAAACTATATTCGTCCAGGTCATAGGCCGTCATGGCGAATTGCCGGAACTCGTCGGTGATCGCCTGCAACAATTCCGGGCTGATTTCGTCCTCTTTGAAAGCAAGGGTGATGTGCAAATACCGTTCGCCCTGCTTATCCATGCTGTTGATGATGGCGTCGGTCAATTTCAGGTCGCCGGCCAATATCACACGCTCGTCCAGCTCGGCGCGGTTGTAGTCGCGGCCGTCCTTCCGGCCTTCTTCCAGATATTCACGGATTCCGGCATCGCCGCCACGCACCCTAATCAGCATGTTCGACGGCCTCCCGCATCGCGTCGGCAATGGCCTGTAGCTCGGCCAGGATGCCGGCATAGGTCGCAGGGGTGGCCGTGCCGGCCAGCTCGGCCGCGTTCGCCGCGTGGGCGAGCTGGTTCATGTTGTTGCTGGTCTTGTTGAACAGATACAGCAGCCGGCGCTTGTCGCTGCTCGTGGGCACGCGGGCGACAACCTGGGTGCGGTTCTGCAAGACGCACTCGCGGAAGAACTCGGACGGCTTCAAGCCCGACGCCTCGACCTTCGCCAGATAGGCGGCATGGTCGGTGTCGGTAAGGCGAAAGCTCACCGGCCGGGTGAGCTTCTGGCCGTCTGCGGGCTTGCGGGGCATGGGCTGGCCTCCTTCGTTGATCTGCTCGGGCGGCGGCCAGGGCAGGGCGGTTTCAGGCCGGCGCGGGCAGCGCCGGGCGGTCTTGCCGGATGGCGACGAATCCCCGACCTGGTGGGCGGGGATCTGTCGCCAGTCGGCGCGGCTCCCGAAGGGGCCGCCGGCAGGGTTTCCAAAGGGGGGCAACCCCTTTGGGCACGGGATATGTGTCAAAACGCGGAGCGTTTTGTAAACATATCCGACGTGCCTATCAGTGCCATGCTTTAGCATAGCACGCGCCGCAAAGCGGCACAATGAACGCGAAGCGACTTGCAACGGATGCACGAAGGATGCACAATAGATGCAGATATGGCGCTTAAAGATGCGTTGCGCTATCATCAGGATTCGCAAAACATGCGATTCCGATGCAATTCAACGCAAGGCGAACGAACGATGACGAAAGATGAGGTATCCGCGCGCTTGCGGGCCTTGGCGACCGACGACAAGCGACGGTCTGAAACGGCCCGCCTGCGTGATGTTTTTGACGACGTGGAAGCCACGCTAAACGCGGGCGTGACACAAGCCGATGTGCTGGCCGAGCTACACGCTTTGGGCTTCACCATGACGATGGCGAGCTTCAAAAGCGCCCTGCAACGCATCCGCAAGGAACGGGCAGGGGATAGGCCGGCGCGTAGATCGGCAACGCCTGCGCCGGCTCCGCTTGGTCATGACCAAACACCGGGCGAAACGGCACCAGCGGCCCCGGCTACTGGCAAGAAGGCCGGGGGGTTTGAAATCCCCGTCCCGAAGCGATTCACCCACAACCCCAAACCTGACGACGATCTTTTGAAATAAGGAACCATCATGCAGAACACCATTCATTTCATCCTGCAAGGCAAGGGCGGTATCGGTAAGTCGTTCATTGCCGTCATGCTCGCGCAATTCTTCAAATCGAAGGGGGCCGATCTGAAAGCCTTCGACACCGATCAGGAAAACACGACGTTTTCCCATTACAAGGCACTCGGCGCGCAGCATATCCCGGTGATGAATGAATCCCGCACCATCGACGCCAAGCGGTTCGATGCGCTCATGGAAAAGCTGCTGACCGAGGACGGTACTTTCGTCATCGACAACGGCGCTAACACCTTCTCGCCGCTGCTGGCGTACATGGTGGAAAACAACGTCATCAGCTTCCTGACCGAAAACGGGAAAAAGGTCTATCTGCATACCGTCGTCGGCGGCGGTGACACGCTCGCGGATACCGCGAACGGCTTCAATTCCATTGCCCAGGGCATCGAAGATGCGCCGGTCGTTCTCTGGCTCAATGAACACTTCGGGCCGATGAAAACCGACGAAGGCAAGGACTTCACCGACACGAAGGTTTTCAAGGCCAATCAGGCCCGTTTGCATGGCGTCGTCTCGCTGCAAGCGCGCAACCATCAAACCTATGGCGACGACATCAAGAAAATGAACACCAAGCGCCTGACGGTCGAGGAAATCATGCAGTCGCCCGACTTCGCGCTGATGGAAAAACAGCGCATCCGCAACGTGGCTAAGGACGTGTTCGGCCAGCTTGAAAAAATCGAGTTCTGACGATGGACAGACGCAAATACATCGCGGAGCTGGTCGAGAAAACCGGCATCCGCATAGACGAAGATGACCCGGCCTTTGTCCTGGTGCTGTTGAACCGGCTTGTTCTCCAAGACCAGAAAACCGAGCTGGAAGCCCTCGTCGGCCAACTGGTGAAGGTCGGCGGGGCCGTCCGTGGCGAGGTAATCAAGCAGGTCGAGGAACAATGCAATGCCACGCTGCGGCAATTGCAGGTCGAGGCGGCCACGCTGAAAACCGATCTGCAACGCGAGCACGCGGGCTATCGGGAAGCCACGAAAGAGGCGCTGCGCCAGGAAATCGGCGGCACCGTCGCCCGCGCGGCCGGTGCCATGCAGGACGCGCGGCGCTCGATCATGGGGCCGGTCTGGCTGGCCGCCACTGCCGGCGGCTTCGTTGGTGGCGTCGTCGTCGCCCTGGTCGCCTACCTGCTGCGCTAGAAGGCACGCCCACTCATGGATAACACGCTCCTTAAAAGATACCGCGAATATGCCCGCACTGAGGAAGCCTATGCAGTCCTCTTTGTGAAGCAAAATTTGCCGCAATCAAAAGGGCATTGGATAGATATATCCAACTGCCGGCGCTATGAAATGTCCTCGGACAATCTGCACTTCAGATTTGTTACGGGTGGGCTATACAAGAGGAAAATTCACCCGCAATACCCGCCGAAATCCTCATACACCACCAATGGCAAGTTTGATGAACGCGGCTATTACTTGATGGCTCGCGCCATCACATGGGAAACCGCGCACAAGGACATAGAGCAACAGAAGTCAAAGCGCGTGAAGCCCGTAAAGTTTGAGATTACAGGCGTCAGCTACGACAAGAACAAAGATAAAAAGGGCTACTTCCGCGACGATGCGCCAGAAGAAATCAAGGCGCTGGCGAAGAACCTCAACGACCGGACTAATCCACTTTGGGATAGGGCCATGCAATATATAAACGAACCGGAATTCGTCTATGAAGTCCGCCAAGCGAGGCTCATTGAACGATGAAACCAGCTCTTGCCCTGACGCTCGTTATCCTGGCCGCCTCGGCCTTCTTCCTAGCCCGCAACGTGTTCGGCACGGTCAAGGGCAAGAGCCGGGGCGCGGTCGCCTGGGTGGTGTGGTTCTGGCTCGGCCTGTGGGCTGCGGCCCTGGTCTATGGCATCGCCTCGGCCGTGCCGCGCTGGCTCGCCTCGGGCGAATCCTCGGCGCTCCTGGCGCTTGGCGTGGCCGTCGTGTCGGTGTTCTGCCAAACGCGCCTATGGGGCCACTACGTCGCCCGCGCGAACTATGCGCCACACGGTCAGGAAACCGTCGTGCGCGGCACGGAAGTTGTCGGCGGCGGCGATCTGCAAGCCCGCATGTACGGCGACAAGGCCAAGCCGGCCGACGTGGATATTGAAATCGGCGGCGTCGTCCTCCCTCGGATGCTGGAAGCCCAGCACATGCTTTTCAGCGGCACCACGGGCGCGGGCAAGACGCAAGCCATCAATCGGGTGCTGCGGGCCGTTCGCCAGCGCGGCCAGCGGGCTTTGATCGCTGACCCTGCCGGCGGCTTCTTCTCCCGGTTCGGCCGCCCTGGTGACGTGCTTTTCAACCCGTTTGATCGGCGCTCGGTCGATTGGTCGCCCTTCGCGGAAATCCGCCATGACTACGATTGCCAGCGCATCGCCAAGGCGGCCGTGCCGGACGGCACCGGCGAGGGTGCCGAGTGGCACCACTACGCGCAAACGCTCCTGGGGGAAACGCTGCTCGCCCTGCACCAGCGCGGGGAACACTCCGTAAAGCGCCTGCTGCACTACGTCAGCGCGGCCGACACGAAGGAACTAGGCGAGCTGCTGGCCGCCACGCCTGCGGCCATCCTGACGGCCAAGGGCAACGACAAGATGCTGAACAATACGCGCGGCATCATCGCTACCTATCTCGGGGTGTGGCGCTACCTGCCCGACAATGGCCGCTTCTCGGTGCGCTCCTGGGTGCAGGACGAAGGCGGCGACGGGTGGCTGTTCGTCACCTACCGCGACGATCAAATGGGCCTGCTGCGCGGGCTGGTCGCCTCGATCTTGGAGCTTGGCATTGTCGAAGGCTTGAGCCTGTCGGAGAACCAAGAGCGCGGGCTATGGTTCGTGTTCGATGAGGTCGATTCCCTGGGCAAAGTGTCGAGCCTGCGCGGCGGCCTGACGAAGCTCCGCAAGTACGGCGGGCGGTGCGTCCTGGGCCTGCAAACGGTGTCGCAGCTCCGCGAAACCTACGGCCGCGACGAAGCGCAAACGCTCCTGGCGAACCTCTCCACCAAGCTGATACTGCGGGCCGGCGACAACGAAACGGCCGAGTATTTCAGCAAGGAACTTGGCGAACAGGACATTGACCGGCTGCAAATGACGACGGGCCAGGGCACCAGCTCGGGCGGTGTGCTCAACCCTGGGCACTCGTCGGAATCCAGCAATACCAGCTACAACATGCAGCGCGTCCGGCAGGCGGCCATCCTGTCGTCGGAAATCCTGAACCTGCCCGATCTGCACGGCTTCCTGAAAATTCCCGGCCAGCCGGTCGGGGCGGTACAGGTCGAGTATCAGGCCATGCCCGAAGTGCAGCCGGGCTTTCAGGGGTGACGGCGGGCCTACACGCCGCCCCCTCTTGGCCCTGCGGGCCAGGGCGGGGAAAGGTGCCTGCGGCACATTGAAAAGGATATGCAATTCATAGTAAAATAATCGCATAAATCGGATTGGTGACACGGCGGCGAACCTGGTGCGGGCACCGTGTCACCATTGGACTAGACCGCACCAAAGTACGAAAATCAGGATGCCATTCCGCTAGGTTTTGGCATATCTGAATCAACAGTTTTGGGCATCGCCCATCTACTCGACAGGCTCCGTGCTGCGCCCTGTCCGACTGGCCGGAAAGACGGCCTGCCACGCGGCAAGCGCGTTGTGAAAGCCCGCAAGGGTGCGCTCCCGGATGGGGAGCAAGACCGCCGCCGATGGCTGCGGAATGGCTGCAAGCCCGATGCCCTCCTTCTCAACAAAAGGAGTGGCAATCATGAAAGCGTTCTCTGTCTCTATCGTTCTGGCCGCCGGCATTGCCATGTCGCCGGCCGCCTTCGCGCAAATCCCGGTCACGGATGGCGCTTCCATCGCGCAGCAGGTCGCGGCCCAGGTCGAAACCATCGCCAAGTGGAAGATGCAATACGACCAGATGACCAGCCAAATCAACCAGATGAAGCAGCAATACGAGTCGCTGACTGGTTCGCGGAATCTCGGTCAAATCCTGAATAATGCGGCCCTGCGCGACTACCTGCCGAACGACTGGCAGGGCGTCTATGACGCCGTGAAGTCGGGCGGGTATTCCGGCCTAAGCGGCCGGGCGCAATCCATCTTTGAAGGGAACAAGGTCTATGACCTCTGCGCCAATCTGGCGGATTCCCAACAGCGGACGCATTGCGAAGCCCAGGCCGTCAAGGGTGCCCAGGACAAGGCTTTTGCCCTGGATGCCTACGACAAGGCCAAGTCGCGGCTGACCCAAATTGACCAGCTCATGGCGAAGATCAACGACACGCCCGACCCCAAGGCCATTGCCGAGCTGCAAGGCCGTATCGCTGCCGAACAGGCCATGATTCAGAACGAGCAAACCAAGCTCCAGATGTACCAGATGGTCGCGTCGGCCGAAGATCGCTTGCAGGAACAGCGGCAACGCGAAATCAACGCCAAGGTTCTGA